>CAIPUQ010000026.1 GCA_903868295.1 uncultured Roseiflexaceae bacterium | reverse complement strand
GACTTGGGGTATAGTGGATAGGTACGTTCTGCGCTTGAGGACCACCATGAACACGCCGCTCCCCACGAATATCGGTCGGCCCGCGACGAATGCGCTCATCGCTGCGGGGATCACCTGTCTCGAAGACGTTGCAACACACACCGAAGCAGAGCTTGCGGCGTTGCATGGGGTCGGCCCAAAGGCAATCAGGATCCTCACAGAGAGCCTCCGGCAGCACAATACAGAGTTATCTGCGCCGAAAAAGATGAAACCGAAAGCATCCGAACTCATCGACGGCTTTCTCATCAAATACCATGCCAACGGCGTGACCCGCTGGTCCAAGGGCAAACTCGTCGATGGGCTGCCCGATGGGTACTGGGAATGGTATCGCATCGACGGCACCATCAAGCGTTCGGGCCATTTTGTGCGCGGCGAGGTGGTCGGTGAGTGGATTACCTACGACAGCCAGGGCAATGTCTACAAAGTGACAAACAAATAACCTGGCATGGTCGCACGGGGTGCAGGGTTTTCTAAACCACAACGGTCCATCGGTGACACACCATCCCAATGAACAGGAGCACACGCCGTGACCAGTGGATATGCCGTCTATGTCGGTGACGTCGCGCTCGACGAGTATTATCGGGCCGACTTCTGGCCGACCATCAAAGATAAAGCGCTGGTACAGCCGTTGCCCGCCATGCCGGGCGGCATGATTGCCAATGCAGCCTGTGTGGCAGCGGGATTGGGCATGCAGGTGAAATTTTTGGCGGCGCTCAATCGCGGTGCCATAACGCAGTTTTTGCTTGCTGATCTCGAAAAAAGTGGCGTTGATACGTCGTTGGTGGTTTTTGACGACTCCCTACCCGATGCCAAATGCATGATATTTTTGGTGGGCGACGAACATACGGTCCTCATCCCCACCATGGGCATTACGGCCATTGAGATAACGCCTGAACAGCTGGATGTGTTGGCACGGGCGAGCTACATCTATTCGACGCCCATCGAGTTCGAGCTGCTGCGCTGTGGCACGATGAACAGTGACGACATCATTGATTACTGTCGTCGGCACGGCGCACAGCTGGTCTATGACCTCGATGTCGACTATATCAACGACGGCGACGAAGCGCGCTACCGACGACTCGATGTGGCTTTTTTTAATGAAGTCGGTTACGACCGTTATCGCGGTGCGCTCGATGCACGCGCGGCTGCGGACCGCTTGCTGTCATACGGCATCCAGGTGGTGGTGGTGACATTGGCAGAGCGTGGGTGTGTCGTCTATGAGCGCACGCAGACCATCGCCGTGCCTGGGGTGGCGGTGACGGTGGTCGATGTGACCGGCGCGGGTGATACGTTTTGTAGTAGCTTTGTGTATGCGCGCGCGGCTGGGATGGATCTGGGGGATGCGGCGCGCTTTGCCAATGAAGCAGCGGCACGCTGCGTGGGACAGATGGGAGCGCGGGTCTATAGCCCCACGGCATGTCCCCCGTGCCGGGGGCAGGCTGGGGCTATAGGTTCCAAATGATGTTCATTGTATGACCACCAAAAAACCGATTCCGCTGCCGATGTTGATTACCATGATTCGCTTCCGTTTATAGAGAGATGGAACACCGCCATGTCAACAATAAAATACTTGATTCTTTTGCTTGCACTGCTTGCTGCAACTGCATGTCAACCCGCTGCCACGAACGTCGCGCCGATTGCTCCGACGCAGGACACGCGTGCGGGTGAGACGGTGCCCACGAGTACGCCGATCGTGAATGCTGCTGGTACGGCTACTGACACCGCGCTGTCGAACACCACCCCGATCCAAATCAAATTGACGCCGATCATCGCAGAGCTTGATCGACCCGGTCATGTCTTTGCACTGCCGGATGGTACGGCTGCGGTAATCGAACAAATTGGCGTTATTCGACGACTGACCGATGGCTCGGTTTGGCTCGATATGCGTGATTTGGTCGATGCAGATTCGTCAGAACGTGGATTGTTCAGTGTGGCATTGAGTCCGTTCCAGTCAGAGCTTTTTGTGAGTTATACCCGTGCATCTGATCGTGCTACAGTCGTGTCGCGGATGCCGATGATCGACAATAAACCAGACATAACTGGGATGTCACTGGTCATCGCTATTTCACAACCGTATGCAAATCACAATGGTGGGTTTATTGCATTCGGTCCGGATCAGTACCTTTATGTTGCAACCGGCGATGGTGGCTCGGGCAACGATCCACAAAACTACGGGCAAAACACGCAGAGCCTACTCGGCAAAGTATTGCGACTCGATGTCAGTAATGGCCAAGTGCCGTATGCGATCCCTGCTGGGCAACCCGTGCAAGCCGATTGGTTGCCCGAGATTGTTGCCGTTGGATTGCGTAATCCGTGGCGATTTGGGTTTATGGCAGACCAATCAATCTGGATAGCCGATGTCGGCCAAGACAAGCTCGAAGAATTGAATGTGGTGTCGCTGGCGGATTTGCCGACGACGAACTTTGGTTGGCGACTGCGCGAGGGCAACGAGTGTCGGCAAGCAGGGACGCCTGATTGCGATAATCCAGGATTGACTGATCCAGTTGCGGTGTATGCGCACACAGCTGGGAACTGCTCGATAACCGGCGGCGAGACGATACCGCACCCACGTTTGGATGGTCTGGAAGCAGTTATCTACGGTGACTTTTGTAGTGGGGTAATCTGGATGTGGGACGCCCAATCTGGGTCACAGATCATTGCAGAAACGGATTTGCAGATTTCATCGTTTGGACGAGATGCCGACGGGGTGATATATGTCAGCGATTACCGAAAAGGCCAAGTACTGCGTCTCGACATCGAGTAAATTGCGCGTTCGCCATACACTCTGATGAGCATGAAGCAACAACGCTCCATTCATCATTCATAATTCGCGGATTGTCATACCAATTCGTAATTCATAATTCATAATTCATAATTCATAATTTTTCATCTATTCCGCGTCAACATCTGCTTGGTATAACCGCACGAATTGCAGATCATGATGCGGTAGCTAGAACATTGTCATTTGTTCAACACTGGTTTGTTTTTCAGTGCGAGGTGGTGTTGACAGAAAGTTATCGAGTCCAACACGGATTGTCGAAGGCGTGATTGTGGTAACGGTGTCGGTCAATTGCAATTGTCGATTCAGATTATATGCAGGATCGTTTGTACAGATAGTTTCATCATATAGTACAGCCCGCGGAATACTGTATTGCTTTGCTTTCGCTAGGGCATGACGTGATCCACTATCAAAACCCTTATCTGCTTCCGCATAGCTGGCGACTAACAGTATTCCATCGCTGAATGCTGCCTGTAGCCGGTCTCGTGTGACAAATCTGCTAATTTGCTCCATACGTGCGTAAGGATTTGCCCAATACTCCGAGACAAGTAGACCGCCGTTGGTCACTATCTGGTCTGCCAGATCACGGTGTTGCGATGGAATCACATTGTCAACGGGGCTTGGGAGTACTGCAACCGTTTTTCCACCGCGCTTGAGTGTCTGTTGATGTGCCACTGCATCGCATCCTTGCGCGAGCCCACTCACGATGGTAATACCTTCATTGATTAATTCATCGACGACATCTGTTTCAAACCGTATTGTGGCAGAATCGGGATTTAAGTGACCGACGACGGCGACATTACGATTTTTCTTCTTGAGCAGACTGATATCCCCGCGATAGTAAAGCAATACGGGTCTATCACCATCTTTTACGTTGCCACGTAGGTCTGGGAACGTCGGGTCGAGAAAAGAAATAACTCCTTCAATCCTCGTCAGGATACCGTTGTGTTGCTGTTCGACACGGGTAAGTGTCTCGCGAAAATGCTGGATGTTGGGTGGTTCTTCGTCTCGACGTACATCGCGTTGTAACAATGCAACGAGATGCTCAATATCGGTGAGTTTCTCTTGGTTTTTGATAATCCAACTTGAGCCAATCCCCTTATACGTTAATGCAGTTGCGATCAAAAGTGTTGACTGCGTTGCGTTCATGTGAGTACCCTTAACAGTTATTAGGCGTGCAATGAATCGGTTTTTGCGACTGCATAAAATGTCACATGTGCAGCACCACAATTATACAGAGCTTGAATCGCATCCTCATCAATATTCACTCCGGGAGTATATATATCGTCGATCAGCAGGATATGCTTACCCCTGACTTTGGGGTTTATGTCACACGTCGAAAGTGTTATTCCGGGGTACGGTGATGCGCCGTCATTGACGTACCCGGAAAAATCTGATCGGAGATGTGTTGTTTTCGTATTCGTGTGGCGCAAGATGTAACGGGAACCATCAATGTACTGTTCAGACTCTTTCGCAAAAAGTTCTACTGCATACCGAAACAACGTTTGAGGCACTTCATACTGGTCTTCAGCTTTCGCACGAGGGACAACGCACAGCACAGGTGAAGGAAAGTTTATGAGTTTATCAATCTCTGGGATAGCACTACGCAAGTGGTTACGTACTTCAATCAATGCAGTTTTGAGTTTTTTTCTGCCGTTCTCATCGTTTTGATTATTGAATGTGTTTTTGAGGTCGGTAAGGCACGTAGGATGTAAAGGGTGCCCGTGGCGATAGTAATTGATACTGTAAAAGCCCTGCGTACTGATTTTGAGAAATGGGTTTGGGTTAATGGTAAATGGCTTCATGTTCTTCCTCTGCAAAACGCATCGGAAAGTACAATAACAATTTATTCGACCACATTTGTGGTATTTAAAAGATACGGTGTAGTCTACCGATTCCGCGTCAACATCTGCTTGGTATAGCCGCACGAATTGCAGATCATGATGCGGTAGCCGGCGGCGCTGGCATAACGCACATCGCGGCCGCAGCGGGGGCAGACCTGGAGCTCATAGACGGGTTGTTGGCGCGAAGCCGTTGCACCAGCGCTGATGTTGACGCCCGCTTCGGCGACGCTGGCAGGTTTGAGGCGCTGTTGGATGTTGGGGCGCGCGTCGCCGGTGGCGACAATGTTGAGGGTGTCGATAATGCGGTCGACCAGCACGCGGTAGTCTTCGGCGCCGCGGCTTTCGTCGTCGTACTCGAAAATCGATTTGCCGTGCATCGGCGATTCGGACAATTTGACGTTGACGCGGATGGGTTGGGTGATTTTGTTGCCGTATTGCTGTTGCAGGCCTTCGAGCAGATCGAGCGCCTGACGCGAACGCGGGTCGTACATGGTCGGCACGATGAGGCGAATCGAATCCGTGCTGTCCTTCATGTTTTTGACCTGCTGATGGAGCAGCTCGAGCCCACGCACCGAAAACGGCTCGACGGTCGTCGGGGCAATGATATCGTGCGAGGCCACCAACGCATTGGCGTTCATCGGGGTCAACGACCCACTCGAGTCGATCAAAATCAGATCGTAATAATCCTCGACCTGCGCCAGCGCCTTGCCCAGTGTGTTGCCCCAGTCGGTGCCCCGTGACATGGTTGTCTGGGCCATCAGCAAGGTCGTGTCGGCAACGACGAGATCCAAATTATAGCGAGCAGGCACGATGACGCGCGCTGGCTCCATCGCCTCGATCATGAGTTCGTAGAGGGTGTGTTTGGCGGTGACACCGAGTGAGGTCGACAAATTGCCCTGCGGATCGGTGTCGACCAACAGCACTTTGACGCCACGCAAGGCCAAGCCCGCGCCGATATTAATCACGGTGGTCGTTTTGCCGATGCCGCCCTTGAGGTTTGCGACGGTGACGATACGTGCCATTGTTACATCCTGTAGTAGAAGTAGTTCTATGATACCACGGGCGAATTATGAATTAGGAAGTATGAATTAGGAATTAGGAATTGGGTGGAGACAAGATGCGACGTTGTAGGGACTTCCACCTATAATATGTACAGATGGATGAGCGATGTCAATAGTTGATTCGAAATCTCGCCGACGTGCGTTGATCGCGAATATGACGCGCCATCCTTCACCGTAATCCTTCATCCTGATGAGGTGTTCGTATGCCGTGGATCAAAGTCTTTTCGTTGGAGGAAGCGACGGGCTACCTCAAACAAGAGTACGAGGCGGCCATCAAACGTGCAGGGCGCATTTGGAACATCGTCGGTATCATGTCACAAAACCCACGTGTCATGAAGGCTTCGATGGACATGTACGGCGCACTGATGCATGGCCCTTCGCCACTCAGCCGCGGTCAGCGGGAAATGCTGGCTACGGTGACGTCGTCGATTAATCACTGCCTCTACTGAAGGCGCTCGCATGCGCACGACCTCCGTGCTGAGGTCAAAGATTTTGGGATTGTCGACGACCACCAGGCCGATTTGTTTGTCCACCACATCTGCTCCGATTGGCGCCAAGCCGGCGTCGGCAAACTCGACCGCGCATTGCTCGAATACGCCGAGAAGCTGACCAAAACCCCGCAGGTGATGGGACCAGCCGACCTCGATGTCCTCCGTGCTGCTGGTGCGGATGACCAGATTATCCACGATGCGACGCAGGTAATCTGCTACTTCAACTACATCAACCGCATCGCCGATGCGCTGGGCGTTGAGCCAGAAGCGTTCGTCCATCCGTGGGAGCAACGCAGCCCGAGTTAGGTGGCACGACAACACTCCCTAACCCGTCATGGCATGAGCTGCACATGCAGCTCGTGCCATCTTTTGTAGAACAGCACTGTGCGGTAGGAAAAAGGGCGAACATCGCATGACCGCGAACAACCAGGGGCGACGTACCCCGCTACGCGGGGCATGACGACGTCGCCCGTACATACGAAAAGCCCCGCTCGCCAGTGTCATTTGACAATATCTGAAGAATTGTGTAAATTTGTGTATATGAAACGTGTTCACATTTATAAACATGACTGACACCAACACACCGCAAATGGTCAAATCCGCTGCGCGGGTGTTTGATGTGTTCGGGTTGCTGGTGCATCACCCGGACGGGTTGTCGTTGACCGAAATCAGCGATGCACTGGCGTTCCCCAAGAGCAGTGCCCATGGCCTGCTCAACACGATGGTCGCGCGCGGGTATCTGCGCGAAGGCCTCCGCGACCGTACGTACCGGTTGGGACCCGCGTTGTTCGAGCTCGGGTCGGCCTACATCGCCAGCACCGACTTGGTCAGCGACGGGTGGGAGATCGTGCGTGCCACTGCACGCGCCTGCAACGAGACGGTCCATTTGGCGGTGCTCGACGGCAGCGATGTGCTGTATGTCGCCAAAGAAGAGTCGACGAACACCATCCGGATGGTCTCTGCAGTGGGCAAGCGCTTCCCCGCATATGCCACGGGTGTGGGCAAAATCCTGCTCGCCAACTTTGCCGAAAGTGACCTGCACCGG
>CAIPUQ010000025.1 GCA_903868295.1 uncultured Roseiflexaceae bacterium | reverse complement strand
CACGCGACCGAGGTCCGCTTCGCCGCCGGCGAGCTCCAGGATATGCGCGCGTGTGCCGGCAGGCCAGGCACCGCGGTAACGGTCGAACGGCTTTTCTACACCAGTCCACACCGACGTACCTTTTGGCGCCAACCGCATGTCGAGCTCCAGCGTATTGCAGACATGACCGCCCGCTATGCACTGTGTTATCCACACATCGCCATCACCACCGATATTGCCCAGACCGAGCCCCTCCGTACCCAGGGGAGCGGGGACCTCGCCCAGACCATGTACGAGCTGTGGGGCGACGTCGATCCCATCCCCATCCAGGCGTCCCTCGCAGGCACCACCGCACAGGTGACCGGCCTGATTGCGAGCCCACGCAGCGCGCGACCGTTGCGGCGACGCCAGATCATCGCGGTCAATCACCGCCCCATCGCACCCCGCGGCGCAATCGCCCATCTGCTCGACGAAGTCCTGCCGCCGCAACGCACCCTCTACCCGGCATGCGTCCTGCAGTTCACCTTGCCCAGCGAGAGCATCGAGGTCAATAGCCGCGAAGGCAAAGAAGACGTGATGCTCCGCACGCCCAGCATTGTCGCCCGCTTGATCTATGCGGCCGTGAGCGCGCCTGCGCACATCCCTGATGTCGGCACGGCTATGCTCCCATTCCCCCCGCTCCAGGTGTTGGGCACGCACCACGATTGGATCGTTGCCAGCGGGGCAGAGGGGGTTTTCATTGTCAGTCCGGCCAATATCATGCGCCACTGCGGTATCGACTCGCTTGCACGCGGGGCGCTCATCGTCCCGCCACAGCAGCTCTCCAGCAGCCAGCGCGCACGGATCCAACCCCATCAGCACGCATTCGCAGCGCTGGGGGTCGATGTCCGCTGTGCGGACAGCACCGGGTATCTTTTTGCGCTCCCCGCACAGGCACGCGCAATCGGGCCGACTGTGGCGCTGGCGCACCTTGTCAAAGAGCTCCGGAGCGGCGGCACCCCCGCATCGGCAGTGGGTTCACTCCTCGAGCCAGCCTGGTTGCTCCAGCAGCTCGCGCGGCATCCCGACCCGTGGGGTGGGCACACCAGTTTGGTGATTGGGCATCATCGGGTACAACACGCACTGCGGCGGCCGCTTAGCTCTGCAACACCTGACGGATAGCATAGACCACAACGGCCAAGAGGATGGTAATAATACTCAGTTCCACGACACCCAAATTACTCAGCATTTTCTGCATGGTGTAGCCTCTTTCGTCTCTATCGCCCTAGTATACAATACCGACTCGCACGCGCACCACCCAACACGAGTTTGCCCCCAATCGATGGTATTATCATCAGACACAGACAGACTAAGGGAATACATCATGACACGACTCAAAGTCGGCGTTCAACTCCAGAACCAACATACCAGCTATGCCGATTACGCCGATGCCGTCCAACGTGCCGAGGCCGCGGGCGTCGATTCACTCTGGAACTGGGACCATTTTTATCCGCTCTACGGCGATCCCGAGGGGGCGCACTTCGAGGGCTGGACGTTGCTGACCGCTATTGCAACCCTGACCACGCGCGTCGAGTTCGGCTGCCTGGTTTTGTGCAACAGCTACCGCAATCCACGCTTGCTCGCCCACATGAGCAAAACGCTCGACCACATCAGCAACGGCCGCTACATTTTGGGCATCGGTGCAGGCTGGTTCGAACGCGACTATGCCGAATACGGGTACGAATTCGGGACCGCCGGCGATCGTCTGCGTGCGCTCGGCCAGAATTTGCCCAAATTCCGCGAATTCTGGGAGCGTGAAGTCCCCAAGCCCATCCGCGATATCCCCATTTTGGTTGGTGGCGGCGGCGAAAAGGTCACCCTCAAACTGACCGCGCAACACGCCAACATCTGGAACGGCTTTGGCCCGCCCGAAACATACGCCCACAAAAACGCCGTCCTCAATGACTGGTGTGCCCAGGTTGGTCGCAATCCCGCCGACATCGAGCGCTCCGTCACCATTGGGTTCGACGAACTCGATCAATGCGACGCGTACCTCAAGGCCGGCGCTACCCACTTCATCATGGGGAGCGGTCACCCCTACGACCAGCACACATACACCAAGCTTGTCGCGTGGCGCGATGCACACCTCAAGGGCTAACCGACCTACGCACAGCGCGGACAGACGGGCACACAGCAGATGATTGCGATCTACGACAGTGGTATCGGTGGTGCGAGCGTCCTCATCGCAGTACGTGCTATTGCACCCGACGTCGATATTCTCTACCTCGCCGATCAGGCACACGTGCCGTATGGCGACCGTTCGCCAGACGACATCCGCGCCATCGCATTGGACTGCGCTGATTGGCTCGT
>CAIPUQ010000024.1 GCA_903868295.1 uncultured Roseiflexaceae bacterium | reverse complement strand
GGTGACCATCCGGGGCTGATTGCGTTGGGGATGCTGCTGACTCGAAGGCCATTGAATGTGCTTGCCTTTGTTCATACCCATTGCTGTGTTTGTGCGACTTTAGAGCGCTTCGGCACTGGATGGTACGACGCTTCCCCTGCGTCTCCTGATTCCATCTTTGCTCTCCATCAGGTTCGGCCCCATGTCATGACGCCGCACTGCGAGTTGCCGTCACCCGTTAGGCCCTGTCCGATCGGAGGTGTAACCTCCGAACGGAGGTGTACCCTCCATAGCGGGCCTGACATCGCTGCCGCTCTGCAGTTCCTGCCTGTCATCTGATTGCCAATTCCTTATGGATGTGTTCCTTCCGAGCGGAGGTGCAGCCATGGCATCGCTTTCGATTCAGTTTTGGTTTTACTGAAAGTTTCGTCGAGCTCATATACATCATCCGCTCGGAAGTATGAACCACTACTGTGCGAAGCATGCGTCGTTGTCTCCAGCATCATCCGACCGGATCGCCTCTCATGCTACCTCCCACGTGCACGCAGCTCCCCACCCTACGCCGCTTTGCTTCTGTTGCGTCGATGGGGCGCAGTGGCAAGATTGTCCTTTTAGCCATTGTTCATTCACGTTTGTTGTGCTGTTGCGGCGATGAATGCTGTTTGTGATTTGTGTGGTTATCGCCACAGTGCTGCTTCAAGATGTCCTGTCTACAGAAGGAATGCATATGAATGGGTCGATGCTGAGGACGCTTCTGCCTGGACTGCTCCTGTTCCTGTGCACGAACTGACTGCATTTGACGTTGTTTGCCCTCATTGTCGTGCGAGATCTTGGCGTGAAGAGCATGTGGATTGTTGCGGCGGAGGCAGATTGCAGCTTCAGTTTGAAGAAGACGTTCCTCATGAGCTATCAGAGGCTATTCTTAGTTCTCATGTTCGGCAGCACATTCGCAGGTAGTCATTGATTTCGACAATGTGTGTTGAGTTGTTGATTTGGTACTGTCGTCAGGTACAACATGTCTTTTGCAATGGCATCTGTAGGACATAACAACAGGAGCTTGCCTGATTCTACTTTTATTTTGGGCGGTAGATCCTATCACCGTATTGGGAGTTTGCGTGCCAATGAGAATGAAGCAGCGGCGTTCGCTCAGATATACATGTTGGATGCTGATCAAGCCGCCATACGTCGTTCCGCAGTCATTGGCAATTCTGATGGTACCTTACGTCCTCCTGTGTTTGAATTATTGCATCAGCTGTTGTTGCGGTACAATCCTTGGGTGCAGCAGTTGCGTACTGCCGCAGCTGTCGATGCCCCAGAAATTGTTTGGCAGAGTGACATCGACGTTTCGGGGATGATGATAGGGGCTGTGGTGGTAGCTCCCGGCACACGCTCTATAGTCGTTCGGCGGCGATCTTCGGAACGGCCTGAATTTATTGATGACGGCCATGCTCTGTATCACACTCTTGCGTATCCTCTTTTGTTCCCTACCGGACGTACCGGTTGGCATGATTCTATGGTATGCTGGCATCGTGGGCGGCAGCATCGTGTGTCGCTATTGGAGTGGTCTCGATTCACGTTGATGCACAGGGATGCTCCGACGTTTGTGCAAAGATGCGAACGCCTTGCTCTGGAATTTTATTGCGATTTATATGCCCAGTATGAAGCCAGATGTGCCGCGTTTCACAGTTTGCCTCGGCAGCAGGCGATGTATAGGTGTGCGTCGTATGCCTCTGTTCACGATGCGCTGCATCGAGACGCCAACAGACTCCAAGATATTCGCAACGTTGGCAGGCCTATGATTCTTCCGAGTTCTTTCGTCGGATCGCCCCGTTATTACCACCAGTTGTACTTAGATGCAATGTCTCTGCCTCACCGTTATCACAAACCGGATTTGTTTATAACAATCACTTGCAACCCGTGTTGGCCGGAGATCACCAGTGCCATACCGGCTGGATCCCACTGGCGCTTTCATCCAGACATAGTGGGCCGTGTTTTCATGCTTAAGTTTAAAGCGATATTGAGTGAACTTAAAGATGACCAAATATTCGGCGAAGTGCTGGCGTATGTTTGGAGAGTGGAATGGCAGGTGCCGTGCGTGTCGTGCCATCAGACTTTTAAGATAACACTGCCCGCAGGCACGAGGACTACCGCACATTCATATGCTGGTGATTTTAGCAGAACGTGTTTTGTCAGCAAGCAGAATCAACCAAATTGTATCTGCCGAGTTCCCGGATCCTGATGCGCAGCCAGAGCTGCACGAGGCTGTTCAGCAGTTCCACGTGCACGGACCATGCGACACAAGATCTCATCTTGCATGCCGTTCGAAAAGTGTTGATGGTGAATGCACCCGGAAGTTCCCCAAGCCTTTTCTTAATACGACACGCATACTTCATGATGGGTTTCCAGAATATCGACGTCGGGGTCGTTTTAACGGCCGCGATGGTGACCGCGTTGTAACTGACGAATGGGTGGTTCCCCACAATCCGTATTTGTTGGCTCGATATAGATGTCATATTAACGTCGAAATCGCAGGGCATGTGCGCAGTTGCAAATATATTTACAAGTGAGTGACCGTGATTGCGATGCATTGCATGCATAACAATGTGCTCGCAGGTATTGCATGAAGGCTCCCGATCAT
>CAIPUQ010000023.1 GCA_903868295.1 uncultured Roseiflexaceae bacterium | reverse complement strand
CTTGGCCCGCGTGAGTGCCACATAGAACGTCGCAATCACCTCGTTTTGTTCTTGGCGGTTGTAGTCGCGCATCTCTGGTGATTCGCCGGGGCTCAAGAGTAGCGCACCGGTCTTGTAGTTCATCCCTTGTGTCTTGCGATGCAGGTGGAAGCCTTTGGCACTCGGGACAAAAACGGCGGCGAATTCGAGCCCCTTGGCTGCATGCACCGTCATCACCGACACCGTGTCACTGTCAGTCCGGCGTTCGGGTGCACTGACTTCACGACCCTGTTCGATTGCACGCGTCAGGTCGGTGACCAACGCGTCGACCGTGCTGGCCTGTGCGACACACTCGATGATGAACCGGTGCAGCAATCGTTGCCCGTAGCGTCCGTCACGTTCCCATACCCCTGCGCTTTGGAGTACCATGCGTGCCCATGTCGCCGCTGGCATATACCGTTGGGCTCGGTACCCTGCGCTGAGTGAGTTGATCAGGTTTTGGACACGTGGTTCAGCAGTGTGCCGTTGCAAGAGCTCCCACAACGGGACCCCGCGCGCGTGCGCTCGGCGCTGTGCCAACGTCGTCTCGTCCCAGGTACCGGTTGCTTGCCAGACAGTGCGGGTCAATGAGCGCTCGGTGTATGGCTGGGCTGCAGAAAGCAAGGTATGGGCGGCGTCGATGATGAGCGGTATCTTGAAAAAAGGCGTCAGTGATCCATCATCGTAGGGGATGCCGGCTTTTTTGAAGGCATCAATGATTGGTCGTGCCGCACTCCGCGCACGCACAAGGACTGCCATTGATCCGAATTTCACATCACGGCCGCGAAGCTCCAAAACACGCTGGACGATTGCGCGTGATTCTGCCCCGGCGTCGGTGTAGTCGGTCATGATGACGGTGTTTGCTGGGTTTCTTTCGTTCTGCTTTGCGGGATCCACCAACAAGACTTCTGATGGGTCGAATTCCTTCCGCGTAGGCTCATCGTGGAGCGTATATGGTTTGAGACTCATGTTGGCGATATCAAGGATTGGTTTGCGTGAACGATAGTTGATACGCAACGAAAAACGCTGCGGCGATGGGGATTCGCCATCGGCGTATTGCAGATTTTCTGGTTTTGCTTGGCGCCACAAATAGATAGATTGCCGTGGATCACCGACGACGAAGCGTGCTGCAGGTGTTCGACCGTGTTGCGTGGGGGTTACTGATCGCATCATTGCGTCTTGGGCACCATTTGTATCTTGGAATTCGTCGACCAAAATAACGCGGATAGCGGCTCGTTCATCAGGGTAGCGCGTCATCAGATCAGGAATTATGCGGATCAAGTCATCGAGATCCAGCACCCCATCACCCACCAGCGCAGACTCATATGCACGATACAAGTGACTCAGCGTCTCTACATACATGCGACCAATTGCTGATTCCAGGCCTGCGGGTGAAATGGTTGCGGCGAACGTTTCGGCGTCTTCGCCACGCGATTTGGCATCAGCGAAAATCGTGTGCAGCGTGTCATGTACCTTATCTTTGTCCCATTCAATCTGGGTTACCTCAGTGGTTGGGTATGGCAGCACGGTCTGCCAGTCATGCTCCATGAACGTTTTCCATAACGTATCCCTGAGGTCTTGCGACATGAATTCGTCCGCAAATGGGCTTGCAGGATTGAGATTGCAGGCGATGCTGTGGCGCAGGGCGATGGTTGCCGCAAACACATGGAAGGTCGAAATCCGTGCATTGGCCATATCGAGCCTGCTGAAGCGTTTTTGGAGTGTGGCATCGCTCGTTACGGCATGCACAATGCGCGCGCGCATCTCGGTGGCTGCCTTCTCGGTGAAGGTCAAGACAACTATGTGTTCGGGGAGCAACTGTGGGTCTGCCTGCAAGAGTGCGACATACCGTGTGGTCAACTGTGTAGTTTTGCCGGTGCCTGCCCCTGCGATGATCGAGATAACTGCTTCGCGGGGGAGCGCAGCGAGAGCGGCGTCGACCTGCTCGAATTGGCGTTGTGTCGTCATCGTTATTCCTCTTCTGCGTTGGTAGTATCGACCGTCGCATCACAAATGCTGAAATAGTTGCACGTGTTGCAATGCCGCCCTGGGCTGATCGGGTACGGCGTATGGCGCATGTCAATCATTGTGTCGCGCAAAATTCCTTGCGTGATGCCGTCGAATTCGGCACGAGCAACGCTGAGCACGGTAGGCTTGCTCGCACTAAAGTTTGCGACCATGGTGGTATCTGCAACGACTTCAATATGTCGGTATATGCCGAATTCTTTGTGGTCTTCGTTCAGGTAGACATATTTCATCGCGTTTGCAGGGTAGGCACCGTCCGCATGGGGAAGTGCAGTGGAAAGGTAGATGAGCGTCTGATAATTCGTCGCCTCTGAAGAATCTGCGGCAACGACCCGTGTCTTGTCTTTTGTGAATTTCGGCAAGCCCATTTCACTGAGGTAGTCATTTCCCGACAGAGGTTTCTTGGATGTTGTTTTGTAGTCAATGATTTCGAGTCTAGGTCGGACGCCATCCATGACCAAATCGACGCGATCGATGCGACCAGTGATGGTCATCCCGTCAACGACGAAAGAAAACTCGTGTTCGAGCAAGATGGGTCTCCGGTTGGTGCCTGTTTTGAGGTGTTTGTTCTCAGCAGCAACCCAGCGAGCAACCATTGCGCGCGCAGTTTGTTCGGCGATGAGCGCCGTCAGGCCGCCGCCCAGGGTTTCGCGGTATGGTTTGACGGGACGGTAGTGGTGGCCACCGCCGAGGTCGCACGGAGTCCCGGCCAACGCGTGTTCCAAAATGGTCAGTGCACGTTGTTCGATGCCGTTCCAGCGCTGTGCGAATTGTTCAAACGTCTCTTCGCGCAAATCAACAGCGGTTGTGGAGCCATTGCCCATTGCGGCACAGAGTACTTCGTGCATCAGGTTGCCCACCGCAAATCCCGAATCGTCTCGCTCTTCGTCCGAGAGCACTACACGCGCGACTTTTTCGTAGAAGTATTTGCGCGGGCAGGTCAAATAGGTGCGGATCTGCGAATTCGAAAAATGGTTGTCTTGTTGCACCAGGATGCGTTCGGTTTGTTCTGTTTTGGCTTGGTAGGGCTTTGGGAGCGCAGGAGCGACAACCAGCTCTGCTGTTGGGGCAATATCTTTTCGGAGTTGCACCATGCCATGCTGGTCATAATCCAAGAGTTCTGCACCAATAACCGACAGAAACGCTGTTGGGAGTTGTGGTTGCCCACCGAGCCCATGGTATGCGAACCCAAGCGTGACGGAGCGTGCGTTCGATGCAATCAGCTGGGCAACGCGCCGCCGTTCACGCTCACGGGATGCAGCACGGTCTTTACGCAGGGGCAGTGCAGCAGGAGGCTCGCGTAGCGCTGAGACGATCCTATCTTCGGGCACCATCTCGTACCCTCGTGGCGTGCGCGGAGCGGATCCTTCGTGCAATCCCACGACCAGCACATTGTCTGCTTCGGCCGGGGCACCTTCGGGGCCGCGAATCGTCAGACGGACCGATTCCTGGCGTATAACTGTTGTGGGTTGCGGGGTGGCACTGAGTGCATCGATACTGGCGCGCAGGTGTTGCTGGTCCTGGCTGAACAAGCGGGTCAACCCATCGAGCTGGACCAGCCATTGCTGCCACTCACGTAACCAAAAATCGCGTACATCACCAGGTATACGTGCGTTCGATGCCCATATTGACTGCACCAGCCCGATGTCGATCAGCGCGGTACGGATTTGGTCGCTTGTCGTGTGATCGAGCACCAGGCGTGCAGCAATCGGAGCTATGCGGGCAGCCAGATCGTTGATTACTTCCTGCTGCTGCAGGAGATGCGGCTCTGCGCGTTCACTTTCGATCAGCAGATTGACAATTCTGGTGACCGAATCTGGGTTGTTGCCACGATCACTACGTACCAGTGCGACCGACGCTTCGATGAGGGGATTGCTCTGATGCGGTGGGCTTTGGGTGGGAACGGGGATTCCCTGGTCGCGCAACGCGGCTTCGAGTGGTCCCATCAGCGTGGTATCGGCACAGACGATACTGACGGACTGTTCCGCCAGCAGCGCCGCACGTGCCGTTGCCGCACACAGCTGGAGCTCATCGGTGGCGGTGAGGACTCCCACACGGCGCGGTTCGTGTTCCGTGGCCATGCCGAAGAAGCGAATGGTTGGAGGGGCTGTGCCGTTGCCAGCAAGGCGGTCAATGAGCTGTGCAGCCGGTAGATCGGCTGATTCACGATACACACGGGGTTCGAATTCGGCCAAGAATCGCTCGACGACTGCGATTTCGGGTACCGGCTGCGGTTGCGGTGCTCCCGCAGGCAACCACGCGCTGACGACGCCATCCTGGACTACGTTTGTGATGCGCCGCAGTGCGGTGAGCTGGGCATGGGTTGCATGCTGAAGCTCACACGCAACCAGCCGCAGTTCGGGCACCACTATTGCGGCCAACTCATTGAAGTGCAGTGCTAAGTCGTCGTATGCATAGACGTGGTGTTCGGCGAGCACCGTTTGATATGCGCGGTAGATGTGTGTCAATTCGTGGCGAGGATCCATATCGTTCTGCGCGGACCAGTGTGTGCGTTGGCTCGAGAGGTAACTGAGGATGCGCGCCATTTCACTGTCGGCACCACGGTTCGTGCCATATTGGTCGTAGAGTGGCCCGCCGGCCGTCTGCCATGCTGTGCGTACCAGTGCTGTCCGCTCGAACGCTGTGATGACGCGCCACGGTTGTGCGGTCGTGACTGCTTTGAGTAAGTAGCTTTGGAGCGTCGCAACAGTGTGTAATCCCATAGCAGGCGCGGATAGCGTGGTACGGAGCCAACGGACATGCTCGCGACTTGCGGTCAATACGAGGGTTGGTTGTGCATGCGATGGTTCAGCGACGTCAGACCAAAACGCAGTTGTGTAAACGGTCTGTGGGTACAAATAACGCAGTGACTGCATAACACCACCTCTCACATGTGAACACACACACTATAACGCAAAACGTCATTTCTGCATACTGGAGCAGAGATCCGCCTGTGGTATACTCAAAACGAACATTTGTGCGAAAGGTCCGCAGTGCACGCACTCACCCCCGAACAACAGGCAGTCGTCAACCATCCTGGCGGTTCTCATGCCCGTGTGCTGGCCGTCGCTGAATCCGGCAAAACGACGACGATGGTGCATCGCATCATGCACCTCCTCGGCACTGGGGTGTCGCGGAGTGCCGTACAGGTCGTGATGTTTAATGTGCTCGCGCGCAAGCAGTTCGCCGACAAACTCACCGACATCGGCTGTCCCCCGCGCGAGCATCCAGCGATCGACACCTTTCACTCGTGTGCCTACCGCATTATCAAACGAGCAATCGACGCAGGTATCTACGCAGCCCCCAAAGAGCAGTGGATAGAGGACGATTCCGAACAAGCACGGTTGCTGGTGCACCGTGTCGTCCAGAGCCTCGAGCGCGAAGGGGTCATCCAGCCCAACACCATCGATGTCGAGCTTGCACTCTCGGCCATTGGGCTCTGGAAGGGCGAGCTCATTCCTGCAGAGCGGGCACACGCCGCCTGTAGCGGTGATAGCGCGCTGGTTGATGTGTATGTGCGCTTCGAGCAGGAGCGCGAACAACGCCAGGCCATTGGGTTTGATGATTTTGTGCCGATTGCTGTCCAGCTCCTGCGCACACATGCGTCATTTCGTCAGCAGTGTTTTGGTCATCTGCGTCACCTCATTGTCGACGAATACCAAGATATCAATGCAGGGCAGCAGATCCTCGTCGAACTCCTCGCAGGGACACACGCTGATCTGATGGTGGTCGGCGATGACGATCAGACCATTTATGAATGGCGCGGCGCACGACCGGATTTCATTCTGCAGCACATGACGGGTACGGTCCTGGGGCGGGCGGTGAGTGATTACACGCTCTCGCATTCGTTCCGTTTTGGGCCGGTATTGGCGCAAACGGCGTTGAATGTCATTGCCAATAACACCGTTCGGGTCGCCAAACCACTGACCGCGCATGCAGTGCAGCAAACAACGGATGTCTTTGTGGTGCGTGAGCAGGCGGAACAAAGCACCGAGAGTGACCAGATGTTGTGTCAGCAGCTTTTGTCATTAGTACAACGCACGGGTGAACCGCAACATATTGTCGTGCTTGGTCGGACTTTTTCGCAGCTCCAAGGCCTCGAAGCAGCGTGTTTGCACCGCAAAATCCCCTATCGCGTCCTCGGTCGGCGACCTTTTTTTGAGCGACGTGAGGTTGCTGCCTTGGTCGATTACCTCCAAGTGGCTGCAGAATGGCAGCATGCCGTTGATACCGACACCGCGGCGTTGGTG
>CAIPUQ010000022.1 GCA_903868295.1 uncultured Roseiflexaceae bacterium | reverse complement strand
GGCGTGGCCAGCCAACGGGCGAATCCTCCCAGGCTTCTTGGCGGCCATAGACGGTGCGATCGAGCATCAGGTAGCTACTGCCCAGGATTTCGTCGCCGCGGTCGGTGGTCCAATATGTCTCGAACACACGATTGCCCAGGCGCAGATAACAGACCGTCATGCCGAAGTGGCCGTCGTTGATGAGCGCGGGTGCGGATGAGGCAGGTACTGCGTACCACGGCAACTCCCAGCCCATGAACGCGCGGTAGGCGTCAGTTTCGGTAAATGGACCCTCACACAGCACGGCGACGGTGACGTCGCGCGAGTGCAAAAACGTCAGATCGTGGATTTGATTGGTAAAGAGCGTACAACCTGGGCATTGTTCGGCGGTCGATTTGCCGGCGTGCCACATGTGATAGCTGACGAACAACATACTGCGGCCCTCGAAGACATCGATGAAGGGCACCAGGCCGTTCGGTCCGTGGACAGGGGTTTGACCCTCGATTTCGACCATGGGTAAGCGGCGGCGGGCGGCGGCGATGGCGTCGCCTTCACGGGTATGGGCTTTTTCGCGCACACGCAGGGCATCGATGTGTGCTTGCCAGGTGGCCCGGTCGACGATGGGCGGGAAGGCGTGGTTGGTGGTCATGTTTGTGTGCTCCCTCGTGTGTTTTGGGAAGTATACCGTAGCGCGTACTGCACCGGTGCCATCCAACTCCCGCGCGTGCTGCCAGCGCAGAACGATGTTGTATGATGAGAAAATAAATTAAACTAATTGGAGGACAACATGTTTGCGAAAACTATTGCAATTCTGGACAGCCTCAAACGCTCGACATATTATCCTGATGACGTCAGCACGTATGACCCCGATGAACTGAACGTGCTCGGTCGTATAGTGCGACGTTTGGTGTATTCGCCGTCATCGTTGCGGAAAGTGCTCCAAGACAAATTCGGCGTGACGATTACGCGTGCTGACTTCTACTCCGAAATCCCGACGATAAGCGAACTCGAACAATCGTTTGCGTCTGAATCGCTCCTCAAACTGGACGCCATCTTCCCCGATAACGCCACGATGTTGGCAGAACTGCAACGGTTGACCGACGTGTCGGTAGAATTCGATCCCCCGCGCGACAGCGATAGATTGGGAGAGTTTTCGTGGAACGGCGGCCAGTTTTCGTCTGCGGATGCCATGGCCTACTATGCGATGATTCGCACACGCAAACCCAAAACCATCATCGAAGTCGGGTCCGGGTGGTCGACACTGGTTGCGCAGATGGCTGTCGCTCGCAATGGTGTGGGCACCATCATCTGCATCGAACCGTACCCGAATGCCTTTTTGGCAGACATCCCTGGCATCACGCTTATTCAGAAGCGCATCCAAGAGGTCGACATCGCGTTTTTTGCCCAACACCTTACGGACGGTGATTTTTTGTTCATCGATTCGACCCACACCGTCAAACACGACAGCGATTGTCTGCACCTGTACCTGCGTATTTTGCCGGCGATCCAGGCAGACATCATCGTCCATGTCCATGATGTTAATCTGCCCAATCCGCTCCCCATTGAACGCATGCGTGATCAACAAATTTTTTGGAATGAGCAGTATCTGCTGTATGCGTACATGCTGAATAACGCACGGGTGCGTACCCTCTATGGAACGAAATATCACCACATGCTCAATCAGCCGGCGCTCGATAGACTCATGCATGGTCGGTTTGATGTAAGCGGTGGCAGCCTTTGGTTTGAGCAGACGAAGG
>CAIPUQ010000021.1 GCA_903868295.1 uncultured Roseiflexaceae bacterium | reverse complement strand
GGGTTCGATCACGTTGCCAGAGGGTGTCGAGATGGTGATGCCGGGTGACAACATCGAGATGGCCGTGGAACTCATCGTTCCGGTCGCCATCGAAGATGGTCTGCGCTTCGCCATCCGCGAAGGCGGTCGTACCGTCGGCGCCGGCGTCGTGTCCAAGATCACGGACTAATCCACAGACAATAATGCACGCCGCATCGACGGGCTTTGGTCCGTTGATGCGGCATGGTGATGGAGTATATGATGGCAACTGCGAAGCAAAAAGTTCGTATCCGTCTGAAGGCGTTTGATCACAAGATTTTGGATCAGAGCGCACGGCAGATTGTGGAAGCAGCGGAGCGAACCGGTGCGTTGGTGGCTGGCCCTGTGCCATTGCCTACCCGTATCGAGAAGTACAGTGTGATTCGTTCTTCGTTTATCGACAAAAACTCGCAAGAGCAGTTCGAGGTGCGCACGCACAAGCGGTTGATTGATGTGTTGGATCCAAGCCAACAGACAATCAATGCACTGATGAAGCTGACTTTGCCAGCTGGTGTAGATATCGAGATAAAGCTCTAATTCTTGAAAGCGGCAGCCGCTACGGTGGGCATGGGCTCATCGCATTGCTGCGGAGGTGGGATTGTGATCGAAGGTTTGATGGGTCGCAAAATCGGCATGACCCAAGTATTCGACGAGACTGGCGCAGTCATACCGGTAACGGTCATCGAAGTCGGACCATGTGTCGTGACACAAATCCGGGTTCGTGAACGTGACGGGTACGAAGCCGTGCAGCTTGGCTTTGGCGAAGTAAAGCCAAAGAGCCTCAACAAACCCCAGCGTGGCCATTTGGCTGGTGCAGGGATGTTGAAGCGCCATCTGCGTGAATTCTCGGCTGATAACCCCAGTGACTACAAAGTAGGCGACGTATTGACAGCTGACCTCTTCGAAGAAGGTCAGATTATCGACGTTACCGGGACCTCGAAGGGCAAAGGATTCCAAGGCGTTGTGAAGCGCCATGGGTTCAGTGGTGGTCCTCGCACTCACGGTCAATCAGACCGTCAGCGCGCCCCTGGTTCGATTGGTGCTGGTACGGACCCAGGACACGTGTTCAAGAACACGCGCATGGCCGGCCGTATGGGTAACGCTCGAGTGACTGTACAGAATCTCATGGTCGTCGAAGTATTGAGCGACCGCAATCTTCTGCTGGTACGCGGATCTGTCCCTGGCCCCAAAAGCGGGTTGGTGATGGTACGTCGTGCGGTAAAGAGCAGTAAGTAGGGGTGGTGTGATGGAAGCAAAACTGTTTAGCCAATCTGGGGCTGAGGTCGGCACGATACAACTCGACGACTACATCTTTGGGATCGAGCCGAACGTCCCGGTGATGCACCAAGCGATGGTACGTCAGCATGCAAATGCGCGGCTGGGCTTGCACAACACCCGCGGTCGTGGTGAAGTTGATGGCAGCACGCGTAAGTTGTTCCGGCAAAAGGGTACCGGCCGAGCCCGTGCGGGTTCGATCCGAGCACCACACCGTAAGGGTGGTGGCGTGGCACATGGTCCACACCCACGTTCGTATTACAAATCAATGCCACGCAAGATGCGCCGGTTGGCAGTTCGATCGGCATTGTCGGTCAAATTTGCTGATCAGCAGGTCAAATTTGTCGATGGCTTCGAGCTCGCATCCCCACGCACGAAGGACATGTTGGTATGTCTGAGCGCTTTGAACGCTACCGGCAAGACGTTGATCGTATTGCCAGGACGCAACGAAGTGGTCACCAAGTCAATCAACAACATCCCTGGTGTGAAGACCCTGCCGGCACATTATCTGAATGTGGTTGACCTGTTGACGTATGACAACGTCATCATTGCGCAGCCAGCCGTCGCGGTCATGGAAAGCTACCTCAGCTCACCGGCACACGTCGATGGAGAGGACGCATAATGAACGCACATCAGATCATCATCCGGCCGTTAATCACCGAGAAAAACACCAACTTGATGCAGTTGAACAAATACTGCTTCGAGGTCGACAAAGATGCCACCAAGCCAGAAATTGGCGCGGCCATCGCGACGATTTTCAACGTGACGGTCACCGACGTCGCCACCATCAACGTGCGTGGCAAGATGCGTCGCCGCGGGATTCGGACTGGCTACACCAGTCGCTGGAAGAAAGCAATAGTCACGCTGGCTGCTGGCAACACGATTGACGTGTTCGAAGGCATGTAGAGCGCGGCCGTCTAGTCGCGATGGAGTAAGCAATGGGTGTTCGAATATACAAACCGACCTCAGCGGGCCGACGCAACATGTCTGGCTCGACGTTTGAGGAAATAACGAAGCAGAAGCCTGAAAAGTCTTTGCTGTCACCGCTCCGCAAGAGCGGCGGTCGTAACAACTACGGCCGTATCACGACCCGTCATCGTGGCGGTGGTGTGCGCCGTGCATACCGCCAAATCGATTTCAAGCGCAACAAAATCGGCATGGCAGCCGTGGTCGCAGCGATCGAGTACGATCCGAATCGCTCTTCCCGCATTGCATTGTTGAACTATTCAGACGGCGAAAAGCGCTACATCATTGCGCCAACGGGTCTGAAGGTGGGCGACAAAGTGATGAGCGGTCCTGAAGCCGAAATCCGCTTGGGTTGTGCCTTGCCGTTGAAGCTCATCCCGCTTGGTAGCGAAGTGCACAACGTCGAGTTGCAGCAGGGTCGCGGTGGCGTGATGGTCCGCAGCGCAGGTACCTCGGCGCAGCTGATTGCCAAAGAAGGTGATTACGCCACGTTGCGTATGCCATCAGGCGAGACGCGCATGATCCACATCAACTGTATGGCCACCATTGGCCAGGTTGGAAATATCGACCACCAGAACGTGCGCTTGGGTAAAGCCGGTCGCAAACGCTGGTTGGGTCGTCGCCCCGAAGTGCGTGGTTCTGCAATGAACCCGCGCGACCATCCTCATGGTGGTGGTGAGGGCCGTGCACCCCGTGGTATGCCGCCCAAGACCAAGTGGGGCAAGCCCGCACGTGGTGTCAAGACGCGGCACAACCCACGCACGGATCGATTCATTGTGCGCCGTCGTACGAAGTAGTAGCGAACGGGCGCCTAGAGGAGCACAGGCCCGTAGGCGCCGTTAGCAAATTACGAAAGGACCGAGAATGTCACGGTCATCGAAGAAGGGTCCATTTGTCGACTTGCGACTATTGGGCCGTGTCGAAGACTTGAACAAGACGAACGAGAAGAAAGTGCTGCGTACGTGGTCACGCTCCTCGACGATCTTTCCACAAATGGTGGGTCACACCATTGCTGTTCATGATGGTCGCCGCCACGTTCCGGTCTATGTGACCGAAAACATGGTTGGTCATAAGTTGGGTGAATTCGCGCCAACCAGAACCTTCCGTTCCCATGGTGGTAAGAAGGCTGACAAACGCGGCAAGATGAAGTAGTTTGCGGGGCCTGAGGGGCAACTCTCATGAACCACGCATCGCGGAGTGATGAACGATGCAAGCGAAAGCTGTAACTAAGTATGTTCGTATCGCGCCGTTGAAAGTACGCATGATCATGGACGTCATCCGTGGCAAGAAGGTAGAACGGGCTTTGTCCGAACTGCAATACATGCCCCAGAAGGCTGCCCGTGAAGTGGCTCGGACGATTCAGTCTGCAGCTGCAAATGCCGAAAACAACTTCGATATGGATCGTCAGGCGCTGGTGGTTCACACCATCTACGCAGACGAAGGCCCGGCCTTCAAGCGGTTTATGCCGCGGGCACGTGGTCGAGCGGACCGAATTCGTAAGCGCACCACCCACATTACCGTGGTTGTTGACGATGGCGCCAAGAGCTAGCCGACTGTGAGGACGTATGGGACGTAAGGTACATCCACTGGGGTTTCGCCTCGGTTACATCAAAGACTGGCAGTCGCGCTGGTTCTCAGAACGCAATTACACTGACCAGTTGCACGAAGACCTCAAGCTCCGCCGTTTGGTCATGAAGCGCTTCGAAGGCGCTGGTGTGGCCCGCGTCGAAATCGAGCGCTCGGCAAACCGCATCGAAATCACGGTACACACCGCCAAGGTTGGTGTCGTGGTCGGTAAGGGTGGCGAGAAGGTCGACGAGTTCCGCAAGATTCTTGAGCGCAGCTTCGGCAAAAAACTCAAGATCAACGTTGTCGAAATTCACCAGCCAGAGCTCGAGTCACAGTTAGTGGCCGAGGGCATCGCAGAACAAATCAACAAGCGCGTCTCTTACAAGCGTGCAATGAAGCAGGCGGTCCAGCGCGCAATGCGATTGGGTGCAGTCGGCGTCAAGGTGAAGTGTTCTGGGCGTCTTGGCGGTGCCGAAATTGCCCGTGTCGCCAACGAGCGCGAGGGCCGAGTTCCGTTGCATACATTGCGTGCAGATATCGACTACGCTCAGGTGCATGCGCACACGACGTTCGGTCGTATCGGCGTCAAGGTATGGATCTACAAAGGCGATGTCTTCTTCGATGCGGCAGGCAATGCCCAGCCAACCACCCCGAGCGCCAATGTGCGCAATCAGGATGGCAACGAGGATGACCGTCGTGGTGGACGTGGCGGTCGCGGTGCACGCGGCGGTCAAGGTGGACAAGGTCAAGGCGGTCGTGGTGGCCAGGGTGGTCAAGCTGGCCGTGGTGGCCAAGGTGGTCAAGGTGGCCAGAGCGGTCAGGGTGGGCGCGGTTCCCGCATGCCCCGTGGCTAGCCGAGGATTGTAAGGAGCACGACCTATGTTGATGCCAAAGCGCGTCAAGTACCGCAAGATGCATCGCGGCAATAATCGTGGCATGTCTCAGCGTGGCAACACGGTCGCCTTCGGCGATTTCGGGTTGTTGGCTGCAGAGCCAGCCTGGATTACCAGCCGCCAGATCGAAGCGGCTCGCCGTGCCATTTCTCACCATGTCAAACGTGGTGGTAAGGTATGGATCCGCATTTTCCCCGATAAGCCAATCACGGCAAAGCCCGCCGAAACCCGCATGGGTAGCGGTAAGGGTGCTGTGGATCACTATGTCGCGGTCGTCAAGCCGGGTCGAATCATGTTCGAAATCGGCGGCGTGCGCGCAGAAGTCGCGATGGAAGCCTTGCATTTGGCGGCTGCGAAGTTGCCAATTCACTGCAAGATTATCTCGCGCGAAGAGGAGGCTGGCGAATGAATGCAACGCAACTCCGTGATCAAGACACCAGCAAGCTGAACGCAGACATCGAAGAGTACTACAAGGAACTGTTCAATCTGCGCTTCCAGGCAGTAACCGGCAAGCTGACGGCAACTGGGCGCCAAAAGATTGTGCGCCGCGAAATTGCACGGATCAAGACGATCTTGCGTGAGCGCGAACTGGGCGCGTAAAGCCCTTGGGAGAAAGAGACGATGGCCGAAGGACGACGACAGTATAAGGTCGGGCGTGTCGTGAGCAACAAGATGAACAAAACCGTCGTAGTGGCGGTAGATTATCTGCGCCCACATCCGCTCTACCGCAAGATTATCCGCACGACCAACAAGTTCCATGCGCACGACGAGCAGAACACCTGCAAAATCGGCGATTTGGTTCGGATCGGCGAGACTCGACCACTCAGCAAAACCAAGAGCTGGGAAGTCATCGAGATTGTGACGAAGGGCCAGGAGGACTAAGAGATGATTCAACAACAGTCTCGCCTCAAGGTTGCCGACAACACCGGTGCCAAAGAAATCATGTGTATCCGCGTAATGGGCGGCTCTCGCGTGCGCTATGGCTTCGTCGGCGATATCATCGTCGCTTCGGTGAAGGATGCCACCCCCGGTGGTACCGTCAAGAAGGGCGAAGTGGTGCGCGCAGTCGTGGTCCGTACCCACAAGGAATACGGCCGCAAAGACGGATCACACATCCGATTTGACGACAACGCAGCAGTAATCATCAACAAAGAAGACAACCCGCGCGGCACCCGTATCTTCGGGCCAGTTGCACGTGAGTTGCGTGAGCGCGGCTTCATGCGTATCGTATCGCTCGCGCCGGAGGTGCTGTAATGCACGTCAAAAAAGGTGACGAAGTTCTCGTGATTGCCGGTAAAGAGAAGGGCAAGAAGGGCAAAATCACCCTTTCGATCCCAGCGAAGGACCGCGTAGTCATCGAAGGTCTGAACAAAATCAAGCGACATGTACGCCCACGCGCCATTGGCCAAATGGGTGGTATCATAGAGCAAGAGGCTCCCGTCCACGTGTCAAACGTGATGTTGATTTGCCCGAAGTGTGGCCGTGCGTCACGCACCGGCAATCGCATCCTCGAGGCAACTGACGCCAAGGGTCGTGCCAAAAAGGTACGATTCTGCAAATCGTGTGACGCCGTAATCGATGAGTAGTAGCGCGGCAGTGTGCCGCATGTTCAAGGCCGGAACGTCATTCGGGAGACGTTCCAAGCCCTTGAGGAGTAACGAATGACACCGCGTCTGAAGGAAAAGTACCTGACTGAAGTCGTTCCTGCCTTGATGCAGGAATTCAATTACGGTTCAGTCATGCAAGTACCGCGCATGAACAAGGTGGTAGTGAACATCGGCCTCGGTGAGGCACTCAACAACTCGAAGGCTATCGACGCCGCTATCGAGCAGTTGACCATGATCACCGGTCAAAAGCCTGTTACCACCAAGGCCAAGAAGTCGATCGCCAACTTCAAACTCCGTGAAGGTCAGGCTATCGGCGTGATGGTGACGTTGCGCGCCACCCGAATGTACGACTTTATGGATCGGTTGATGAACCTCGCGTTGCCACGCTTGCGTGACTTCCGCGGTATTAATCGCCGTTCATTCGACGGCCGAGGCAACTTCAGTTTGGGGTTGCGTGAACAAATCGTCTTCCCGGAAATCGAAATCGACAAAATCGACAAGATCCGCGGTATGGAGATTTCGATCAACACCTCGGCACTCGATGATGCAGCTGGCTATGCGCTGTTGAAGCGTTTGGGTATGCCATTTCGTGACTGATTCGAGCCAGGAGTCATTCGACTCACCAGTTCGGATGGAAGAAAGGAAACAAAGCTTTGGCTAAGCGGTCGATGATTGTGAAGGCCTCGCGCACGCCGAAACACAGCGTGCAGGCGTACAACCGATGCAAGGTGTGTGGACGTGCCCGTTCTTACATGCGTAAGTTTGGGATGTGCCGTATCTGCTTCCGTGAGAATGCGCTCAAGGGGCTAATCCCCGGCGTAACCAAGTCGAGCTGGTAAGGGACCATGCCCGGGCGATGGCTTCGCCTGAAGAAGCAATTTGGTGACCTAGGAGGAACGTCCAGTGAGTGTGAATGATCCGATTGGCGATATGTTGACCCGCATTCGTAACGCAGGAATGGCTCGCCAGGCCAGCGTTTCGATGCCGACGTCAAAAATGAAGCTAGCGATCGCGCAAATCTTGAAGCGTGAAGGCTTCATCGCTGACATTCAAGTGCGTGATGAGAAGCCCTGTGCGGTGTTGACGTTGTCACTCAAGTACAACGCCGACAAACAACCGGTTATCACAGGGTTGAAGCGTGTCAGTAAACCAGGGCTGCGCACCTATGCTGGCGTAGCCGAAATCCCGCAAGTACGCGGCGGTCTGGGCATCAGCATTTTGTCTACACCAAATGGCGTGATGGCTGGATACGAAGCATGGCAGAAGCGCATCGGCGGCGAAGTGCTTTGCTATGTCTGGTAACCGAGGGGAGAAGAACTAATGTCTCGTATTGGTAAACAACCGATCAACCTCCCCAAGGGTGTCGATGTCCAAATCGCCGAGGGGAATCTGTTGACGGTTAAGGGGCCCAAGGGCACCCTCTCGCAGGCATTGCCAGCGAGCATCAACATCGAAAACACGGGCACCCAGTTGCTCGTGACGCGCCCAACCGACGGCAAAGAGCACCGCTCATTGCACGGGTTGACGCGGACGCTCCTGGCCAATATGGTCGAGGGTGTCACCAACGGATTTACCCGCGTTCTCGAAGTGTTGGGCGTCGGTTATCGTGCAGCACGTGAAGGCAAAAATATCGTTGTCTTCGTCGGCTATTCGCACCCTATCCGTGTCGTCCCACCCGAAGGGATTGCGTTCGAAATCATCGAGCGTAAGACTGCCAGCGAGCCCCAGCAAGTGATTGTCAGGGGTATCGATAAGCAGTTGGTCGGTGAGCAAGCGGCCAAGATTCGCGCATTGCGACCACCCGAGCCCTACAAAGGCTATGGTATCAAGTTCCAAGGCGAGCGAGTCCGTCGCAAAGCTGGTAAGGCCGGTAAGGCGAAGTAATGACAGTAGCGGGGAGAGTGCAGCTCATTTTCCCCCAATACTGATTAGGAGATTGACATGGCAGTACGTAAAGCTCGTGAGCTTCGTCTGCGCCGACATAGCCGGGTACGTCGCAAGGTCGAGGGCACCACTATCCGCCCACGGTTGAGCGTCTTCCGCAGCAGCGCGCATATTTATGCCCAGGTAATCGATGATGTGACCGGCAACACGTTGCTGTCTGCTTCGAGCAAGGCAGACAAGCTGACCGGTACCAAGAGCGAGCAGGCCGCGAAGGTCGGTGAACTCATCGCCAGCAAGGCCAAGACTGCTGGGATTACCACAGTCGTGTTCGACCGTGGTGGCTTCCGCTATCATGGCCGCGTCCAGGCCCTAGCCGATGGCGCACGCAAGGGCGGCCTCGAGTTCTAAGGTATCTGTTTTGATATGTCGTGTATCTGAGTACAGATACAAGCGAGACGGTGGAGGAGTTGTGGCAAAGAAACAGATCAATTCCGAGGGCCTTGAGCTCGAGGAAAAAATCGTACAAATCAACCGCGTGTCGAAAGTGGTAAAGGGCGGACGCCGCTTTAGCTTTAGCACGATGGTTGTTGTTGGTGATGGGAACGGACATGTGGGTGTTGGGATGGGCAAAGCCGCTGAAGTCCCCGATGCAATCCGCAAAGGTGTCGAAGCAGCCAAGAAGAATTTGATCTTCGTCCCATTGGCACGCGCCACAGTCACGCACGAGAGCGAAGCAGAATACTCTGCAACCAAAGTGCGTTTGATCCCTGCAGCTCCTGGTACCGGCGTTATCGCGGGTCGCGGTGTACGCCCGGTCGTAGAGGCAGCCGGCATCAAGGACTTGTTGTCAAAGCGTTACGGGAGCAACAACCCCGTCAATGTGGTGAAGGCAACCTTTGAGGCATTGCGCCAAATGAAGTCGGTCGATTCGACCGCAAAAGAGCGTGGCCTGACCCGTCACGAGTTGCGCCAGCGCCGTATGGTGAAGAGCGCCATCAAGCAGGAGTCGTAGGTCATGGCAAAATTGCGAATAACCTATACCAAGAGCTCCATTGGGTACAGCATTGACCAAAAAGAGACGGTAAAGTCGATTGGTCTGCGCAAGCTCAATAGCACCGTTGTCCGCGAAGACACCCCAACGGTGCGCGGCATGATTTTCAAGGTTCGTCACCTCGTGACGGTCCAAGAAATCGCAGAAAACGAGGCTCAATCATGAAGTTGACCGATTTGCGGCCAGCAGCCGGATCCACCCACAAGTCCAAGCGTGTCGGTCGTGGTTATGGTTCTGGTAAAGGTAAAACTGCCGGTAAGGGTATGATGGGTCAAAAGGCACGTTCGGGACCAAACCCGTATCGCACCTTTGAAGGCGGTCAGAACCGTTTGACCAAGCGTATGCCGTATCTGCGTGGCTTCAAGAATCGCTGGCGCATTGAATACCAAGTATTGAATGTCGCTGACTTGAGCGAATTGCCGGCAGGTACGACACTTACGGTGACCGAACTGGTAGCCGGTGGCTTGATCAAAGCTGACCGTCCGGTGAAGTTGCTGGGTGACGGCGATATCAACGTTGCGTTGACCGTCGAAGTCCACAAGGCAAGTGCAACGGCCCGTCAGAAGATCGAAGCAGCTGGTGGCACAGTGACCGAGTTGCAGTGGACGTTGATTCGTCCATCACGGAGCTTCGGTGTCCACTCTGTATCACGGCAGGCAGCTGAATAACAGACGGTATGGTGGTGAACGCTCCGGCGTTCACCACGACTGGCTTTGAGGAGATAGGTCCATGCTTACGTCAGTGTTACAAGCACTGCAAGTGCCAGAACTGCGTCGCAGGGTGTTTTTCACCTTGGGGATGCTGCTGGTGTTTCGATTTATTGCACACATCCCTGTGCCGTATCTCGACCCACAAGCACTTGCTAGTCTGAAAGAGGCGTTGCAGAGCAATCAGCTCGCCCAGCTGCTGAATATTTTTGCAGGTGGTGCATTGCAGAATCTGTCCGTTGCATCGATGGGTGTATACCCTTACATCACGGCACAGATTATCGTGCAATTGCTGCAGCCGTTGATCCCGGCACTGAACGACCTTCGTAAAGAAGGCGAGCAGGGTCGCATCAAAATCAATCAGATTACCTTCGTCGCCACCATCCCGATGGCATTGTTGTCGGCCTACGGCCAGACACTGACGCTCGACCGCAGCCTCGGCAGCGGGCAGAGCTTGTTCCGATCGTCGTTCGACATCGTGAACAACTTCATGCCGACCTTTACGATTCTTGTAGCCATGCTGGCGGGAACGATGTTCCTGATCTGGTTGGGCGAGCAAATCCAGTCGTATGGGATAGGCAACGGGATTTCGATGATTATCTTTGCAGGTATCGTGTCTGGGTTGCCATCACTGGTATTGCAAGGATTTACATCGGTCGAAACCGGCGGTGCAGAGACCGTCATTGGTATCATTGCGTTCTTGGCAATTGCGTTGTTGACCATTGTAGGCATCATCATGATGCACGAGGGGCAGCGACGGATTCCGGTGCAATATGCCAAGCGCATGCGCGGCAATCGGCAATACGGCGGACAGACCAGCCACATCCCACTCAAGGTGAATATGGCCGGAATGATTCCGTTGATTTTTGCGCAGAGCATCATTATCTTCCCTGGGACGTTAGCGTCGTACGCATGTCCAGAGGTAACTGCAGCAGCTGACGCTTCGATTTTGAAGCAAGTAGCGTGTTTCACCTATCAGACATTTAGTCCGCAATACGGCACTGGGACATGGGTGTATTCGCTGGGATTGTTCGTGTTGGTCTTTTTCTTCACGTACTTCTATACGAAGGTTATCTTCGAACAGCAGAATATCCCTGACACCTTGCAAAAGAACGGTGGGTTCATCTTGGGCATTCGTCCAGGGAAGAACACCGAAGTATACCTCGACCAGATTGTGACCCGCTTGACGCGGACCGGCGCAATCTTCTTGGGTCTCGTCGCGATTCTGCCATTCTTGACACAAGCCATCACTGGTGTCCCGATTGGTTTGGGTGCTACGGCGTTGTTGATTGTCGTCGGTGTTGCGGTTGACACATTGCGCCAAATCGAAGCGCAATTGGTCATGCGGAACTACGAGGGCTTTCTGGGACGACGGTAGGACTGCAGTTCAACGAAGAGCGGCGGAGGATTTGATGGATGTCATTCTGCTGGGTGCACCGGGAGCGGGCAAGGGAACGCAAGCCAAAGCGCTTGAAGAACACTCGGGATTGGTGCATGTGGCAAGTGGTGATCTCTTCCGCTCGGCACTTCGGCAGGGGACTGAGCTCGGTATGCTCGCGAAGTCGTACATGGATCGAGGCGAGCTCGTCCCGGACGAAGTTGTTATTCGCATGATAATGGAGCGTATAGCGCAGCCAGATTGTCAGCGAGGTGTAATCTTTGACGGATTCCCCCGTACAATCGACCAGGTTGCGGCGCTAACGGTTGAGCTCGAGCGTCAGGGACGGGATTTGCGGCATGTTTTGTTCCTCAAAGTCCCGGAAGTGACGCTTTTGCGCAGAATTGCCGGTCGTGAGACTTGTAAAACTTGCGGTTCAACGTATAATGTATATTACTTTCCATCCAAACGTCCCGACGTCTGTGACGAGTGCGGTGGGAGGTTGTATCAGCGGAACGACGACAACATGGAGACGGCCCAACGGCGGCTCGGCGTCTATTTTGCGCAGACGTTACCACTGATCGACCACTACCGTACGCAGGGATTGCTGCGTGAAATTGATGGCCAGCGTGAAATCACGCAGGTCACGCAAGACATGTTGCATGTCATGGAGAGCAATGGCAGTCACGCGTAAAAACAAACGTGAACTCGCAGCGATGCGACGAGCGGGCGCGATTGTCGGAGCAAGTCATCGTATGTTACGTACGTGTGTCGAGCCAGGCATCACCACGCGTGAGCTTGACACCCGTGTCCATATGTTGATCACCCGCCTCGGTGGTCAACCATCGTTCTTGGGATACGGCGGTCCACCACCTTACCCGGCGGCGACGTGTATCTCGGTGAACGAAGAACTGGTGCATGGCATCCCCAGAAAGCGCGTCTTGCGCGAGGGTGACATTGTGAGCATCGACATAGGGGTGCAGTACGACGGGTATCATGCAGATTCTGCATGGAGCTATGCAGTGGGAGCAATCAGTGACGAAGCTGCAGGACTGCTACAGGTAACGGAAGAGACCTTGTATCATGCGCTGTCGGTTGTGCGAACAGGGGCACGATTGTCAGACATCTCGTGGGCTATCCAGAGTTACGCGGAAGCGCGTGGATATGGCGTAATCCGCAACTACATTAGCCATGGAATTGGGCAGGCGCTCCATGAGGATCCACAAATCCTCAATTACGGAGTAGCGGGGCGAGGGCTCGTCCTGCAACCAGGCATGACATTCGCCATCGAGCCAATGATTGTGTGTGGTGCGCCAACAACTACGGTCCTGCGTGACGGGTGGACGGTGGTGACGACCGATGGTCGTTACGCGGCACACTATGAACACACGGTGGCAGTGACCGACGGAGAGACGGAAATCCTGACGAGTCAGGAGACGAGTGAAGAGGAACTATGACCAAGAAAAAAGACGTGATCGAAATGGAAGGAACGGTTCTCGAACCGTTGCCGAATGCAATGTTCCAAGTGCAACTCGAGAATGGTCCTGAGGTTCTCGCACATATCTCGGGTCGGATGCGGATGAATTACATTCGGATTTTGAAGGGCGATCGCGTTTTGGTTGAACTCTCACCGTACGACTTGACTCGTGGTCGTATCACATATCGGTACAAGTAACCGTTAGGGGGCTACTGTGAAGGTTCAGGCTTCGGTCAAACCACGCTGCGAATACTGTCGCGTCATCAAACGCAAGGGCATCATCCGGGTGATTTGCAAGCGCACACCCAAGCACAAGCAGCGTCAGGGTTAATACACCAGGATAAGTGGAAGCTCGTTGTACGACAGGTACGACGACACAGATCGTAAAGAGGCAAGCATGGCTCGTATTGCTGGGATAGACATCCCACGAAACAAGCGTATCGACATCGCGATTACGTACGTGTTTGGGATTGGTCGTACCAATGGTTCCGAAATTTTGGCACGGGCAAACGTCAACCCGGCCACTCGCGTCCGTGACCTGACCGAAGAAGAGCAAATTCGCATCCGTGAAATCGTCGAACGCGAATTCCGCGTGGAAGGCGATCTTCGCCGTGAAATCCAGATGAACATCAAGCGATTGATGGACATTGCCTGCTATCGCGGTTTGCGCCATCGTAAGGGTTTGCCGGTCCGTGGTCAGCGCACGCGCACCAACGCCCGCACCCGCCGTGGCCGCAAAGGCGCTTCAATCGGAATCAAGAAGAAGGTCAAAAAGTAATCATTGCAATACTTTCGCCCGTCGTGATGACGGTGCTGAGTAACAATGTGTGGAGGAATCATGGCGAAGGCATCCAAGAGTTCAGCTGCTCCCAAACGACAGCGCGGCAAGCGTCGTGAGCGGAAGAATGTTCCACGTGGGCAGGCCCATGTGCAGAGCACATTCAACAATACGATTGTGACGATTACGGACCCGATGGGGAACGTGGTGTGCTGGTCAAGCGCCGGGCACAATGGCTTCAAGGGCTCACGCAAGAGCACGCCATACGCTGCCCAGATTGCTGCCGAAATCGCTGGCCGCAAGGCTATCGAAAACGGTATGCGCACGATCGAAGTATTCGTCAAGGGTCCTGGTGCCGGCCGTGAAGCAGCCGTGCGTTCGTTGCAGTCTGCTGGGCTGCAGGTAAGCGCAATCACCGATGTCACCCCAATTCCGCATAACGGCTGCCGACCGCCAAAGCGCCGGCGCGTCTAATCGTAGGAGACTGCAGTACATGGCACGCTACCGTGGACCAATTGCCAAAATCAGCCGCCGGCTGAATATTGCTTTGACCGAAAAAGCACAGAAGGTGCTCAACAAGCGCCCCTTCCCTCCTGGCCAGCATGGCCCTTCGGCACGCCGCCGTCAGATGTCTGACTACGGTATGCAGTTGCAAGAGAAGCAGAAGGCACGTTACATGTATGGGGTGCTTGAAAAGCAGTTCCGTAACTTGTATTCACGTGCACAGCGTGTCCCCGGCGAGACCGGAGCTGCGTTGTTCATGTTGCTCGAGCGACGCCTCGACAATGTCGTGTATCGCATGGGTCTGGCCACGACGCGCCAACAGGCACGTCAGTTGGTTGCCCACGGTCACGTCACCGTCAACGGCCGCAAGACCAACATCCCTTCGTTCACCGTTCGTGTCGGTGAGAAGATCTCCGTTCGCGTCGAAAGTCGCAAGCGACCGTACTTCAAGACCATCCTCGATGCCAAAGAGCTGTTGCATCGCGCTCCCGAGTGGATGCGTGTTGTGCATGCTGATTTGAGCGCGGAGATTGTGGCTCTGCCACGCCGTGAGGACGCTGAGCAAGGCATCAACGAGCAGTTGATTGTTGAGTTCTACAGCCGCTAGTCCTGTACTTGTGGCCGGTGTTGGGCAGTGACGATTGGAAGGAGGCAGCCGGTGTTAGACATCGCCAAGCCGAGTATTGAATTGGTTGCGGCAGAGGAAAACTACGGCCGCTTTAAGATAGAACCACTCGAGCCAGGGTATGGCCATACTCTTGGAAATGCGTTGCGTCGTGTGCTCTTGTCGTCCATCCCGGGGTCTGCGATTACCAAAATCAAGATCGACGGTGTGTACCACGAGTTTTCGACCATCCCGGGTGTGCGTGAAGACGTCACCGAAATCGTCTTGAACATCAAGGGGATTCGGCTTCGTTCTCATTCACCACGTAAGGTGCGCATTACCTTGGTAAAGCAAGGTCCTGGTCCGGTGTTGGCTCGCCACATCGACGTCCCAAGTAATGTTGAGCTGGTCAACCCAGATCACTACATTTGTACGTTAGATGGCAACGAAAGCCGCATCGAAATCGAGTTTACTGTCGATAAGGGCCGTGGCTATGTCCCTGCCGAAATGGGAGAGATTGCAGCGATTGGTGAAATCCCCATCGATGCAATTTACACGCCGGTTCCGAAGGTCAATTACGTCGTCGAGAATACACGTGTCGGCCAGGCGACGAATTATGACCGGTTGATTATCGAGATATTCACCGACGGAACCATCAAGCCGGGTGATGCGCTCATTCATTCTGCGCAGGTGTTGGTACAATACAACAAGATCATCTCGGAATTCAGTCGTCCAGAAATCGGCGAATTGCCTGATGATGGCCCTACTGCAATCATTGACAGCAGCGCTATCCCGAGCATGATCATGGAAATGTCGGTCGATGCACTCGAGTTAACCACACGAACGCATAATTGTTTGCGCCGTGCAGATATCACGAGCATCGGGCAGATCCTGCAGATGGACGAGAAGCAGCTCAAGGCAGTCCGTAACCTTGGTGAAAAGTCACTCGACGAAATCAAGGATAAGGTTCGCGAAAAGTGCCTCAAGCACAATTACGATCCGGGCGGCAAGTGGAGCAGTAGTGCGGAAGCCACTGCAGACGTCGAGGTCGAATAAAGACAAGAATCCGTTGTGTGGGAGCATGCAGCGGAATGGCAGACGGACACTCGTCAGAGTGATACGTGAAGTTATGAGGGGCTACCATGCGACATCGTCGTGAAGGCTACAAGTTAGGTCGTGACAAAGAGCAGCGCGAAGCACTCTACCGCGGTCTGATGATTTCACTCATCGAGCACCGCAAGATCAAGACGACAATTACCAAGTGCAAGGCAATCCAGCCATACATCGAAAGCTTGATTACCTTGGGGCGTATCGACAACCCCCACAATCGCCGTATGGCATTGTCACGATTGGCAAGCAAAGACGCAATGCGAGCACTGTTTGCATTCGCGCCTGAGCAGTTCAAGGATCGCAGCAGCGGTTATACCCGCATCACGAAACTTGGACCACGGATAGGCGATGGTGCCGAGATGGCGATCATCGAACTTCTGTAAATTGGGTGAGATGGACCGCTGTATAGCGTTCCAGATTGCATATGATGGTACCGACTTTGCTGGGTCGCAATTGCAGCCTGGTGTGCGGACAGTCCAGGGGGATCTTGAGCAGTCGTGGTGGCGTTTGCATGCTGAACATGTACGCGTCACCCTCGCGGGTCGGACAGATGCCGGTGTACACGCAAGTGGCCAAGTAGGCAATGTTACAACGACCAGCGAGCGGTCGCTCGAGACAATACTCAGAGCTATGAACGCACTGTTGCCCCCTGATGTGTCCATTCCGCAAATATGGGAGCCTCCCCGTGACTTCCATGCGCGGTTTTGGGCAGAGCATCGGACGTACGAATACGTACTTGATGATGCACCAGTAGCATCGCCGTTTTTGCGGCGTACTGCGTTGGCTGTATCGCGGACGCTCGATGTGGAAGCGATGCATGAGGCAAGCCAGGTTCTGGTTGGTACTCATGACTATGCGGCATTCACATTGGGTGTGCCGGTTGGACCTACGGTGCGGAGTTGTGTTTCGGTGGAATGTCAGCGCAGGCTGATTGGCGGCCACTCAGTGGCAGTCGTTCGGATCACGGCGAGTGGTTTCTTGCGCAATATGGTGCGCATTGTAGTCGGCACCCTACTCCTCGTCGGTGTCGGTAGTCTGACTGCAGAAGGACTCAAAGCAGTTCTGGACGGACGGAATCGCCAGAAGGCCGGCAATCTCGCCCCGGCTCACGGCCTCACACTCGTATCGGTCACGTATCCACGGTCGGCGCTCCGACCCTTGGAATAACGCTGTAGGTAAGGAATAACGGGAATGAAAACCTATTCGCAGAAAGCATCAGAAGTATCACGCGAGTGGTATGTCATCGATGCAGAAGGTCAAACCGTCGGTCGTTTGGCCACCCAAATTGCAACATTGTTGCGCGGGAAGCACAAGCCGACCTTTAGTCCGAATATCGATGGTGGCGATTTTGTGGTGGTCATCAATGTCGAGAAGCTCGGCTTGATTGGCAAAAAGCAAGATCAAAAGATGTACTACCGTCACTCGAACTACCCAGGCGGCTTCAAGCAAGTGACATATCGCCGGATGATGGCGACCCACCCCGATCGCGTCCTGCGCTTTGCGGTTAAAGGGATGTTGCCCAAGACTCGCTTGGGCCGTCAGCAGATTGTCAAGTTGCGCTTGTACGCAGGTACCACGCACCCACATGCTGCACAAATGCCCAAGGTATTCGAGCCGAAGGTCCGCGGTTAGTACAACGACGAGAGGGTTAATATGGCTGAGAAGAACTACTACCAAGGCACGGGACGACGCAAAACGGCAGTAGCCCGTGTGCGTTTGTACCGTGGCAACGGTGAGATTGTTGTCAATGGTAAAGCTCCGAAGGATTACTTTGGTCACCGCGAATTGTTCGCCACCGAAATTGCACGGCCATTCGTGGCAACGGGTAATGTCGGTTCGTTCAATGTGATGGCTAAGGTGTTCGGCGGCGGTATTTCGGGTCAGGCAAGCGCAATTCGTCACGGTATCGCCCGTGCGTTGCTCGACCTTGACGTGGCACTCCGCCCTGCATTGAAGGCCGCTGGTCTGCTGACCCGTGACCCACGTGAGAAAGAGCGTAAGAAGCCCGGTCTCAAACGTGCTCGTAAGCGCCCACAATACACGAAGCGTTAATCACTGCGTGTACACAGCCCTCTGCTCAACGAGCAGAGGGCTTTTTGTTTTGGTTCTGGAGTCATTGTAGATTGTGGTGGAAGCGCGCGCAAAACAGAGAGGTTGTTTTTTGTGTGCGCGAGTGACTGTTGACTGTCTGAGCGCGCGTGCTGAATGTTTCACGAGCGGCGATCTCATCCGGCGCCGATCGGCATTGCTCGATGTCGTGCGTGGCATGGTGCATACTTGGGTGACGGTTTAAATCGAAGCGCCCCTTTGGCTTTCGCATGTGAAATGCTGTACATAGGTTGTATCGCGGGGTTATCGTGCAGAGCGCACGTGGATGTATTGACGGTAACGGTCGTACTCGTCTCGGGGTGCGCAGAGCATGGTAGGGCTGGTTGCGGTTGGGCTGAGGAGTGATGCAATGTCAATGACAGAACCATTGAGATCCCAGAGCTCGCAGCCGGTGTAGCGCAACAGTGCGAGTGCGGGGGCGATGTCCCATGCTTTGCACCCGCCGACAAGAGCTGCCGATGCCATGTTGGCAGCAGTGTAACAGAGCGAAAGAATGGTTGCCCCTGTCGTGCGGACCCGCCCAGGGTACTGTATGTCGTATTTGCGATGGGTGTCGGATGGGATTGACATCCAATCGTCGAGTTGCTTTTCGGTCGCGTTGACATCAGTGAGCAGTACATTGTTCCGATATGCATGGCCTTCGGGAGTGGCGACGTAGCACTCGTTGTTCATTGGTGAATACACGACTCCTGCAATCGGGACACCACGTGCGAGCAGCCCTACTCCGACGCACCAACCGGTGAGTCTGCCTGCATAGGCCGACGTACCATCAATGGGGTCGATTACCCACGTGTATTCGGGGAGCGAATTGGATTCAAACGCATAGTGCGTGCCCTCTTCGCCCAGGATGGCATACGTGGGGTACATTTCACGCAAATACGAAACAATGCGTTGTTCGACGTACTGATCGACTTGAGTCACGATAGAACCGTCGTTTTTGCGGGTAATTGCGAGAGCGTCGCGCTGATCACGAGCGTAGTTGCCGCATTCGGTGACGAGAGCAATGAGTTGCGGGAGAGCAAGCGGATGCATTGATGAATCCAATCAATAAATGACTGCATGGTATTATACGAGCAAGGTGGCAGACTGTCACGATGAGGCATCATGCAGGCGTACATTTTTGATTTGGATGACACACTCTATGATTTGAGTCGCCATCGTGCACGGCATCTACGTCGTGCATGGGCATCATGGCTGGACGAATTGCCGGATCAAGCGGTTACTGCGGTGCTGGAGCGGGCAGTGCAGCAACGGATTTTCTTTCGTGATATGCAGACATTCCTGATAGACGCAGGCGTACACGATGCAGCCCTCCGTGATGAACTCGTGACCGTCAGCCAACGCACGTGGTTCACTGATTTGGAGCTCGACGCAGGCGTTGCAGACACGCTGTCCGCATTGGCTCAGACTGCGCGATTGGGCTTGATTACGAATGGGCCGAGTTGGACGCAACGGGCCAAGATTGAGCAATTCCAATTGGCACGTTGGTTCCCGACAATGATTGTATCGGGGGAGTTCGGCTACGACAAACCTGACCCGCGCATTTTTTCGGCAATGTTGGATGCCCTTGCGGTACGCGCCGAGGATGCAATCATGGTTGGTGACAACCCTGATGCCGATATACGCGGTGCGCACGCCGTTGGGATGCGTGCTGTATGGGTGCAGCATCCACATATGCAGTACCCCGATGACTTGGATCCACCATGGCGCACCATCCCGCATGTGCGCACACTGCTCGATGCGGTGTCATCGACATGAGCGTGCCGACGTGGAGAGAAGCGTACGAATCTCTGTCACTCAGCGATCGTGAGC
>CAIPUQ010000020.1 GCA_903868295.1 uncultured Roseiflexaceae bacterium | reverse complement strand
GCCGATAAAGGTTGACAGGGTAAACAACGGCCCTGGCACCAGCTGGGCCATGGCGTACCCCTGGACGATGCTCTCTTGCGCAGCGGGGAACCGTGCCAGGAGCATCGGCAAGACCACGTGACCGCCTCCAAAGACCAACGCGCCCGTCTGATAGAGGGTGCTGTAGACCGACGGCATCAGCACGCTCACGACGAGCAACAGTCCAGCAATGACCAGAAACCAACGGCCACGAGGCGGTAATTGCACCACGGGGTGTGCCGTCGGTACGGTAGTCGCAAACGCGGGATGCTGCGTTGCAACCAGCGCGCACAGCGCAAGGACGGCGAATTGGGTCAATACCCCGGGTGATATGAGCATGGCAAGGCCACTCAGACAACACATCAAGAGGGCCGGTCGGGAGCTGCGTATCGGGGTGACCATGCCCCATACTGCAGCACAGACCGTTACCGCAGCGCCAACAAGGAGCCCTGCGCCGGCGGAGCTCTGTGCACTCATCCATGGCAGATTCGTCGCAGCGAGGTACATCAACACTGCTGACGGCGTGGTGAAGCCCACCCACGCACAGATCGAACCAATGACACCCCCACGACGTGCACCAATCAGCATCCCCAATTGCGAGCTTGCAGGACCAGGGATAAGTTGACAGAGGGTGTTGTCGTGGGCGAACTCTTCGGCACTCACCCACTTGAGCGATTTGACAAATGTGGTGTGAAAGACGCCGATGTGTGCGGTAGGTCCACCGAAACAGCTGATGCCGAGGAGCGCAAACCGATAGAGGATTTCAAGCGGCCTACGCCACATACCCACTCAATTCGCGTGTCTTTGCGAGCATATCAGGTGCGGTAACCAACGCTTCGCCTACCAAAATGGCGTTGGCGCCGTGCATACCAACGGTTGCGACATCTGCTGCGCTAAAGATACCGCTCTCGCTCACCAACGTCATTCCACGGTCTGCCGGAAGCTGCCGAGCGACGGCGCCGGTGGTCGCGAGGGAGAGCTCGAAGGTGTGCAAATTGCGATTGTTGATGCCAATGATGTCGCACCCCAGTGCCAATGCACGGTGTAACTCTGCATCATCATGCACTTCGACCAACGACGCCATCCCCCATGTCGCAGCGAGCTGTCGGTAGCTTGCTATCTGCTCGTCTTCGAGTGCTGCCACGATCAGCAAGATAGCGTCAGCGCCATATGCACGTGCCTCGTGGATTTGATACGCGTCGATGATGAAGTCTTTGCGCAAGAGCGGTGGATAATGTCCATCAGGGCCGCACGCATCGTGTTGACGAATCGATTCGAGGTATTTGAGGCTTCCCTGGAAGAACCGTTGATCCGTCAACACCGAGAGTGCAGACGCCCCGCCGTGTGCGTATGTCGCTGCAATAGCAACCGGATCAAACGGATCAATCAACACTCCGCGTGACGGAGATGCCTTTTTGACTTCGGCAATCAGGGTTGGTCGTGTATGCCGCCGCAACGCATGGCCAAACGACCGTACCGGTGGGGCTACCGCGGCGCGGCGTTGCATGTCGGCTTCCGATACTTTCGATCGTTGACGGTCTACTTCGATGCGCTTGTGCGCGAGGATCTGCTGCAAAATCGTCGCAGTCATACTGCCTCCCTGCGTGAGGATGTGAACAAAATACCGCACGCGTACACGCTTGTGTGCTCAGGCTCGCATGCGGTACGTTTGTTTCGGTGCCAACTACTGACAGTTCGACTCCAAAAAACCCATCAATCAGATGCGGGTTATGAACGCGCTACACACGCGACCATGTACGGCGCCTTGACAGTTCCCACCATGCGAGATTTCGCGGTTGGCGATCGATTATTCGCTGTAGCGCTCTTCGAGCCACGGATCGGCGTGATTGTTATAGCCGTAGCGTTCCCAAAATCCGAGGCGATCTTCGCGCATAAACTCGAGGCCACGGAGCCATTTGGCACTCTTCCAGAAATACTTCTTGGGAGTGAGCAGCCGCAACGGATACCCGTGATCTGGGGTGAGTTCTTCGTCTTCGTATTTGTATGCGAGCAGTGCATCATCAAGCGTCAGAAATTCGAGCGGGACATTCGCGGTGAATCCATATTCGCAGTGTGCCATCACGTGTGTCACCCCAGGTTGCAGGGGCGGCAATAGGTCGAGGAAGTCACGAAAACGTACGCCGCGCCAGCGTGTGTCGAGTTTGCTCCAGCGCGTCACACAGTGAATATCGGTAACGACTTCGACCGTTGGCAAGGCACGGAACTCGTCATAACTGAATGTTTTGGGGGATTCGATTGCGCCCCAGATACGCAAATCCCAGGTTTCGGGCAGGTTTTGGTAGTTTGGGACGTCGCCATAATGCAACACGGGAAACTTCTCGGTCAAATGCTGCCCAGGTGGAACGCGGTCTGCGACTTCTTGCGGGGTATGATTGGCCTTGCGGCGAAATGCGTTCAGCATATAGCTCCTTTTCACTCGTACTATCAGTATACCAACTCACACAGCATTACCAACCGGGATGAGCGTTACGTACGGGTTCCCATCCAGGGATGACGGTCGGCATGGTGTCGCATGATTTACCCCATGCCCGAATCGTGAGGGCAATAGGCGGGCTAAACGAACGGGTGATATGTACAGCAGCAGGCGGCAAATGTGCAAT
>CAIPUQ010000019.1 GCA_903868295.1 uncultured Roseiflexaceae bacterium | reverse complement strand
TGTCCTTCTTCCTTTTTTTTGACCGTGCTTTAGTATACCGGGTGTCACACAGAGCGAGATGCGTCTCGTATAATACGCAGACGTACAGTGAATCGAGGCAATGGTGCAACCAACACTCCCACGCGTGCTGCGGAGTCCGACCGTCCGTGGTGCGCTTTACTACTTTGGATATTGGGGTGTGGTCGGGTCATACATTCCGTTTTTGTATGTCCACTTCCAAGAAATCGGCTTGACGGGCACCCAAATTGCCGTTTTTGCGACGATGTTGCCTCTTATGATGCTGACCACGGCCCCGCTCATAGCCAATTATGCCGACCGTTCAAAACGCCGCCGCATGTTGCTGGCAATCTGTATTGTTCTGGTGGGCGGCTCGATGCTGTTATTGGGGTACGGCGACACATTTTGGCAACTCTTGCCGTTGATGTTGCTGATGTCGTTTGTGCGCAGTCCTATTGCCGGGATAGGCGATGGCCTTGTGGCCCGGATGGCCGTCAAAAACGGCGTCAATTTTGGCGCGATGCGATTGTACGGATCACTCGGGTTTGCGACTGTCGCCACCGTGTGTGGGTACCTGTGGCAGCGCTTCGGCTATATGCCCATGTTTGCGGTGTCGTTTGTGGGGTTTTTGTGTGTTGCTGGACTTGGGTTGTTGCTCGACGAAGACGCAGCAGTGGAACGTGCCAACGCATCGTGGGGGCCCATGTTGAACGACCCCGGGATGCGGACTATTTTGGTGACTTCGTTCTTGTTGGCCGGGTCGTTGAGCATGAGTGGTACGTTTGAGGGCATCATGATGCACGTCTTGGGCGGGAGTGGGTTGTATATCGGGTTGTTGCTCGGATTCACGGGGATGTCCGAGATCCCCTGGATGCGGAACGCGCCTTGGTTGGCAAACCGCTACGGGGCTGAGCGTACACTGATGGTGGGTTGTCTGATTGTGGCGGTCGCTCACCTAGTCTATGCCACCGCATGGTCGCCGATTGTGTTGCTCCTCGGTGCAATGGTGCGCGGCAGTGGGTTTGGTTTGTCGTTTGTGATGCTGGTTTCGATTTCGGCCAAGCGCGCCCCTGCTGGGATGGTCGCGAGTGCGCAGGCGGCGGTGACCGCTGCGGGTTGGGGATTAGCGCCACTCATTGGGATTCCGCTGACGGGTATACTATATGATGCCACCGGTGGTCCGCGTAGTACGTTTGTCGTCTGCATGGTCATGGCTATCCTGGCCGCGGGGGTAATTGGTGTCGCACAGGTCCGCGGGATTTTTCGTGAAGGAGGAACCGATGGCACACTGGCTGCTTAAAACGGAACCGGATGTCTATGCGTATGCAGATCTCGTCCGCGATACACAGACGATGTGGGACAACGTGGCCAATAATCAGGCGTTGATTTTCATTCGCACCATGGCAGTGGGCGACACCTGCATCATTTATCACACGGGGGACGAGCGCCGCTGTGCCGGGATTGCGACGGTCATTAGCCCTCCGTATGTCAATCCTGCAGACACGACCGGCAAACTCGCTGTCGTTGATGTCCAGCCGACCAAAGCACTCCCACACGGCTACGATTTGGCACATATCAAAGCCCAGCCAATGTTTGCCGAGTCGTACCTCGTCAAGCTTGGTCGTCTGTCGGTGGTGCCGTTGACCGACGAACAATTCACGTATTTGGCAGCTGCAGAATAGAATCGAGGATGACATGTCACACGAAATGACCCAACTCAAGGCAAAACTCGCAGAATTATCCGATTGGAACGCTATCAATTCATTGCTCGGCTGGGACCAGTCGAGTGTGATGCCGGTCGGTGGCGGTGAAGGACGTGGTCGTCAGATGGCGCTGATGTCCAAACTCACCCACGAGAAAATGACCGACCCCGAGATTGGCCATCTGCTCGAAAAACTCCAGAAGCAAGCCGAGCAATGGGATCCAGATAGCATCGACAGCGCCATCGTCCGCGTTACCGCCAAAGACTATGCCGACGCGACACGCGTCCCGACCGAATTTGTCGGCAAGATGACCGAGCATATCAACACCAGTTATATGGCGTGGGCACAGGCACGTCCGGCCAACGACTTCAAAAAAGTCGTCCCGTTCCTCGAAAAGACGGTCGAAATGAGCCGCCAGTACGCCGGATTCTTTCCACAAGGCGCGCATGTGATGGACTCGCTCATCGACATGCACGATAGTGGGATGAATGTAGCTACGTTGCGCCCGCTGTTCAAATCACTGCGCGAAGGGCTCATTCCGATGGTCGATGCCATCAGCAAAAAGCAACAAATCGACGATAGCTGTTTGGCTGGGCCGTTCCCCATCGACCAGCAATTGACCTACGCCCGCACGATTGCGGAGCAAGTGGGCTATGACTTCAATCGCGGGCGCCTCGATACCGCCCCGCACCCATTCGAGATCCGCCTCCATCACGGCGATATTCGCATCACGACCCGCGCGCGTGAGAACGATTTGGGAGATTGTATTTTTAGCGTCATCCACGAGTGCGGCCATGCGATGTACGAACAAGGGGTTGCGTTCGAGCTCGAGGGGACACCGTTGGCCAATGGCACATCGAGTGGCGTCCACGAGAGCCAGTCACGCCTGTGGGAAAACCAAATCGGCCGATCGCGGACCTTCTGGCAACACAACTACCCCAGCCTGCAAGCAGCCTTCCCAACACAACTCAAAGATGTCTCGCTCGAGACCTTCTACCGCGCCATCAACAAAGTACAGCGCTCGCTTATCCGCACCGATGCCGACGAAGTGACCTACAACCTGCACGTCATCATCCGCTTCGAACTCGAACTCGGGTTACTTGAGGGCTCGCTCAATGTCCGTGACCTGGCCGAAGTCTGGCACGACAAATACACCAGCGATCTCGGGATTACCCCCAAAGACGATAAAGACGGCGTCTTGCAGGACGTTCACTGGTATGCCGGTATCGTCGGCGGTTCGTTCCAAGGCTACACCATTGGCAACGTGATGTCCGCTCAGATTTTCGAGGCTGCCCAACAAAAGGACGCCAGTATTACCCCCGCAATCGCACAGGGGAACTACCAGCCGTTGCTTGGATGGCTCCAAAAAAATCTCTATTCCACCGGTCGTCGCTATGACGCACCGACCACCCTTAAACGCGTCACGGGTCAGGATTTGAGCGTCGAGCCGTACTTCCGTTACCTCAAAGCGAAGTATAGCGAATTGTACGGAATTTAACGTTTCATGAGAGGGCTGCGGGGGCGAAACTTTCGCCACACCCGTGGCGTCTCTCTGATGGACTCTTAGTGAAAGAAGATTGTCATGACGAAGTACACCATTGCCTTTTTGATCATCGGAACCTTTTTGGCCGGCCTGATCGGCGCCGTTCTGCCGACATTGTGGATGTCCCGCGGCGTCGGGATGATGTCAGGCACCATGATTGTGCCGAACGGTGCTGATGCGTCACGCGCTATGATGACCGGCGTTGGTTCCATCATGGGTGGGTTCGGAGCAACAACACCACAGCTCAGTGTCAGCGCCAGTGGGGCTGTCTCGGCTGCTCCTGACCAGGCCACTATCCAGCTGGGTGTGACCACACAGGCAACCAGTGCCGCTGCAGCCTTGACGCAGAATTCGACCGATACCGCAGCAGTCATTGCGTCGGTGATTGCGTTGGGCGTCGCCGAAAAGGATATCCAGACCAGCAATTTCAGCGTCTACCCAACATACGACACCTCTGGCACGCGGATTACCGGCTACCAGGTCAGTAATTCGGTCACCGTCACGATCCGTGATTTGGTCAAGGCAGGCCCACTGCTTGACCAAGTGGTGCAGGCTGGCGCAAACAACATCACCGGCTTGAACTTCAGCATTGCCGACACCAGTGCATTGGTCAGCGAAGCACGGATCCGCGCGTTCGACGCCGCCAAGGCCAAGGCCGAAGCAATGGCCAAGGCCGCCGGGGTCGAGTTGGGCGAGATTATCTCGGTCACCGAATCATCACAAAACGCCCAGTCGTACCCAATGGCACGTGTCGCCATGGATGCCATGGCAGCTGCACCGGTGCAAGCCGGTACGCAGGATATCACGGTCGACGTATCGATTGTGTACGCGCTGCGCTAACTGTTCAGTCCATACCGACCCGTTTCGACGGGTCGGTTTTTTGTTGCCCTGGTTTGGTAGAATGGAGCAAATGAACGAAAGAGGTAGACGCGTGTTTGTACCCGAAGATCACTCCCACCGCCGTTATAATGCCCTGCTCGATGAGTGGGTGCTTGTGTCGCCGCACCGCACCAAACGCCCCTGGCAGGGCCAAGTCGAAGCGCCCGTCATCCCGGTGCGCAACACGTACGACCCCACCTGCTACCTCTGCCCCGGTAACACGCGCATGGGTGGCGAGCTCAATCCTGCCTATCCGGGTACGTACGTCTTTGACAACGATTTTGCAGCCCTCCAGAAGGATGCACCTGCAGGGGGGAGCGACGACGGATTCTTTCGCAGCGTCAGCGAAAAAGGCATCTGCCGCGTCATCTGCTTCAGTCCGCAGCACGATCTCACCCTCGGCGAAATGTCCACCCCTGACATTGCCGGTGTTGTGGCGACATGGCAGGACCAGTTCCGTGAACTCGCCCAACACCCTGACATCGGCTATGTCCAGATCTTCGAAAACCGAGGTGCCATGATGGGTTCGAGTAATCCACATCCCCATGGACAAATCTGGGCGACGCAACGCACCCCGACCCTCGTCGCCAAAGAAGAAGCGACGCAACGCGCGTACTACGCGACGCATCCACAGACGTTGCTAGCCGCGTACCTCGCACAAGAAATTGCTGCACACGAACGCATCGTCTGCGAGAACAGCTCGTTTGTCGCCCTGGTGCCCTTCTGGGCCGTGTGGCCGTTCGAGACTATCATCTTGCCTCGGCGCCCCAT
>CAIPUQ010000018.1 GCA_903868295.1 uncultured Roseiflexaceae bacterium | reverse complement strand
CCCTCGACTGGGTCTATGATCCGGATCCGCACAAGGTCGCGGCATTTGTCAAAACGTACCCCCAAGCCAAGATTGCCCGCAGCGAACAAGACATCCTGCAGCGTGCGGATGTGGCACTGGTAACCGGCGCAGCCATCCCCAGCGAACGCTGTGCCCTCGGCCTGCGGGTGATGCAGCACGGCAAAGACTACTTCACAGACAAGTGCCCCTTCACCACCCTCGACCAACTCGCCGCGGCCCGCCAGGCAACGGCACAGACGACCCAAAAATACATGGTGTATTACTCCGAGCGCCTGCACGTCGAGAGTGCCGTCTATGCCGGCCAGCTCATCGCCGACGGGGCCATCGGCCGCGTGCTCCAGGTGATCGGCCTCGGCCCGCATCAACTGCGTGCGCCCAATCGCCCCGACTGGTTCTTCAACAAAGCCCAGTACGGTGGGATTCTGTGTGATATCGGCAGCCATCAGGTCGAGCAGTATCTGTTCTATAGCGGCGCGACGGGCGGCACGGTCACGGCCAGTAGCGTGGCCAATCACGCACACCCCGCATACCCCGAGCTCGAGGACTTCGGCGATTGTACGATCGTGGGCGACAACGGCACGAGCAACTACTTCCGCGTCGACTGGTTCACCCCCGATGGCCTGGGGACCTGGGGCGATGGTCGCACGGTCATCCTCGGCACCAAGGGGTACATCGAACTCCGCAAGTACATCGACGTCGCCCGCGAACAGAGTGGTGATCATGTGTACCTCGTCGACCAGTCCAAAGAGCACCACTTCGCCGTCCACGGCCAGGTCGGCTACCCGTTCTTTGGGGCGTTCATCCGCGACTGCCTCGACCGCACCGAGCATGCGATGACCCAGGCGCACGCCTTCTGCGCCGCCGAGCTCGCGCTCCAAGCACAAGCCCAGGCACGGCGCATCGGTTGATTTTGTCCACAAATAGGGATTTTTTGTACACACGTCCACATTTGTGGACGTGTGTTTTGTATTCTTTCCCAAATCCACTGTGTGGCGTGGTCATCGGCAGTCGATGGCACGAGAGTCGACCGAGGGGGATGCAATGCGCATCACGAGTCTGATTGTATTGGCAGCGGTGCTGTTGAGTGGGTGCAGCCAGATGACCGATATGCTGGGGAACATCGGCGAGACAAAGCTCCAAACCGCGATGAAGTCGTGTGCCGACACGTATTCGGGCTATATCGCTGTGTTGGATAACGGCAAAACACTGTCGATTGACGGTGACGGCAAAGAAGACCAGGGTGCGCCCATTGAGGAATTGGTGTGTGTTTTGAATGCTATACCAGTCCCGAGTTACATCATGCAACGGATGGAAAAAACACGTGCGCTCGATGGTATGCAACGGGAAGTTTTCGAAACGTTCGACGTCTCGTGGTCGTACCACCCGGATAACGGCCTCGACATCGTCATCCACGAACAATAGCGCAGCACTCGTCGCCACCCGCCCCGAGATAGCGTAGGATAGCGGATATCTGCAATAGGGGAGGTACCGCTATGCCACCAGTGCTCGCCCAACCGCTTGATTATGTAGGGACTGCGTTGAACAGTCCCAGCACGCGCCTGCTGATCGGATTGGTCGGCGTCCCCGGTGCCGGCAAAACGACGCTGGCGGCGCACTGGGCGACACACCTCAATGCGGCGCACGGGGCGGGGACGGCAGTGGCGCTGGGGATGGACGGGTTCCATCTGACCAAGGCGCGACTCGCACAGTTCCCTGACCCCGTGGCCGCATTCGCACGCCGTGGAGCGCCATGGACCTTCGATGCAGCCGGCTTTGTGGCTGCGTTACAGAGGGTGCGCCAGTCAGCGGACGTCTGCGCTGCGACCTGGCCGGGCTTCGAACACGCCATCGGTGACCCGATTGCCGATGCAACGACCATACCCGCTGCCACCCGCATCGTCATCGTCGAGGGTTTGTATCTGTTGCACGACGATGATGGGTGGGAGCAGGTGCGCGGCCAGCTCGATGCGTGTTGGTACCTGGATACGCCGCTGCCCGTCGCAATGGATCGCTTGGCGCAACGGCATATGCAGGCCTGGGGCTTCACACGGCAACAAGCAGACGAGCGGATCGCCACGAACGATGGATTGAATGCGCGGTTGGTGGCGGATTCTGCGGTGCGGGCGGATTATTTGGTTTCCCCATAACCCCACGCCTGCCCCCGGTACGGGGAATGCCGTGGGTCTATGAATTCGAACGCACCCCATCAAGCATCAGATAGCGTTCGCGGTGGCGTTCTGCTGTGCATGTGCTCTGCGCCGCGATGGTCAGCACCGGTTGCACGCCAGTGTCAGCCAACGGCTGCCACGGAGGGATACCGGCGCCATTGGGATTACCCGTTTCGACAAAGTTCAGATAGATCTGCTGCATCTGTGCCGACACTGCATGGTCGGTTGCATCCCAGGCATAGACCGGATTACCGGCCAGATTGCCCATGAAGTACTCGATGTCGGCCGAATGCACGGCTCCCACCGGCATGGCCGGAGCGGGGGGCGCTGCGTCGTCGCTGTGGATGATGCCGCCTGCCAACCCAGCCACTGCGCCACCCAGTTCGGGGCGCATGGGTGGACGTGGCTGTGCAAAGATGTACCGATACACAGGTTGTTTGGCGCTCTGCTGCTGATATTCGGCCCAGCGCCAGGTGCTATGGCCAATAAACACATCGCTCGACAAATCCGTGGCGACCGTACTGACCTCAGCATCGCTGTGGGCTGCGTAGTGTGCCAGTACCGCTTCTGCGGCTGCGCCGAAGTGGGCGTGCACCGCGGTCTGATAATTGACAACGGTCGGTGGCTGGTCACCGAGGAGGAACATATACGGCACCTCGGTCGAGTTCCACCCCACCAGCAACGGCACGGCGGCTTGGGCACCGCGGGCATAGATATCCCACGGCGACGTCGGCAAAAACCATCCGTCAATCGTGGCGCTCCAGTGTTCGGGCGTGCCCTCTGCGGCGAGGTCGAGCAATTGCGTCGCCGGGATTGCCCGTAAGGCAGGTGCTGTGGTGGCGCCCATGCGTTCTGCCATGGCCATACCGAACGCCTCGGCATCGGCACGGGTATGCGCCGCCATCGTGCCCAACACCGCTCCGCTCGAGCCAATCGCCTGGGCAAACAACCCGTGTGACAGCGGCGACGCCATCTGGACACTCACCGATATCGATCCGGCTGATTCACCGGCAATCGACACGCGGCCCGGGTCACCGCCGAAGGCACCGATCTCTGCCTGGACCCATTGCAAGGCCGCACGCTGATCGAGATAGCCGTAGTTGCCCACTGACTGGTGGGTT
>CAIPUQ010000017.1 GCA_903868295.1 uncultured Roseiflexaceae bacterium | reverse complement strand
CGCTTACAGTGAGTGTATCGTATGGTGTCAACGTTTTGAGTGCCAGTCCATAGTTAGTAGTTAGTAGTTAGTAGTTTTCAGTTTTCAGTTTTCAGTTTTTCATGAGTACCGGAGTACCGAGTATGTAGTGCGCTAGCGGTGTGTTCCTTGTACTGTTGACAATTTGACGTGATATTCATCATCAAGAAGCGCCAATTCGGGTTTACCCGATTGGCGTTTTCGCGAGGAAAAGTCAAACAGAGACTGAACGAACAGGTACCTGGTACGCAACTGTAAGCAATTCAGAGTCATTCTTCGCTTTTGGGCTTCCCCGGCATGACCACATCTGCAATTTTTTCGTTCTGTAATTCACGCACGAGTTCTGCTCGCGCACGTGACCATGGGATATGCAACGCACAATTGCCGGATTCGCTACAGGGGCGGTCAATCAAGACACATTGCGTGTAATCGATCTTCCCTTCGACTGCTTCGATAAGCTCCAACACCGACACCTGCGTCATTTCTCCAATGAGAACATAGCCGCCGGTTGGCCCTGGTTCGCTACGTACCCACCCGTGACTGACCAACGGAGCCATGACCTGCGATAGGAACCCCGGTGTGGTACCGATTCCCTCCGCGACAGTGGCCGCCTTCAGCTTCACCCCTGCATCACGGAGCATGACCAATGCGCGGGTTGCGAGTTCTGTCTTGCGTGTTATTTCGAGTTTCATAGGGTTTGTCTCAATACATCCACTCGTTCCTCTTCGATAGTAGCACGACTCGACGATTCGTCAAATCATTAAGTTAACGACTTGACAATTCAAAAAATAATCGTATAGTTGTGAACTAAAGAACAAAGTAATTCGTACTGGTTCTTGGGAGGGACAGATGGATACTTCATCAAACAGGAATGGGAACGGAAAAACCAGTGTCTTGACGTATGTCGCATTGGTTATCGGAATTATCGCGGTACTCATATCGGGCTATACGTTGACGGGGATTGGTGGCGCTGCGGATGCCGCAGAGGTTGCAGACGTACCTGAAATCAAGATCATCGAAATCGAGCTCGGTGACATGTATGTCAAACCAACGAGTATCGATATCAACGTTGGGGAGCAGGTACAACTCCATGTCAAGAACGTCGGAGCGATGGGCCACGACCTGAAGCTCAACGGCACCGTGGGCACTGCTGAGCTTGCCACTGGCCAAGAAGAAATGATTACCATCGGACCCCTGAGCGAAAACACGTTGGCTTGGTGTACGCTCCCTGGGCATCGTGAGTCTGGGATGGAAATGACCATCAATGTGATTGGTGCTGCTCATACGTCAGACTACGACACCGTCACCGCTCCACCAGCAGCAGACGTATCAGCCAAAGTCGATGCCAGTGCTATGCCGAGTGCAGCCTGGGTGGCGCGCGACCCCCTGCTCCCACCGGTCGCTGAAGGAACGGTCCACGAGATTGCATTGGACGCCACCGAAAAACTCATCGAAGTCGCACCAGGCGTGACCCAGATGATGTGGACCTTCAACGATATTGTTCCTGGTCCGGTGTTCCACGGCAAAATCGGCGATACGTTCCGGTTCACACTTACGAACAAAGGCAAAATGGGGCATTCAATTGACTTCCATGCCTCGAAGGTCGCCTGGAACCTCAAGATGAAGACCATCAACCCGGGCGAATCACTGGTCTATGAGTTCAAAGCGGACTACGCCGGCGCGTACATGTACCACTGCGGCACGGCACCTGCAATACACCACATCGGCAACGGCATGTATGGTGCGATTATCATCGACCCACCGACACTCGCACCGGTCGAGAAGGAATACGTCATTGTGCAGAGTGAACTGTACTTCGGTGCCGAAGGCAAAGAAGGCAGCTTGACCAAGATGATCAACGAACAATGGGATGCAGTGGTCTTCAATGGCTATTACAACCAGTACAAGTTCGCGCCAATCCACGTCGATACCGGCAAGCGCTACCGCGTCTGGGTAGTCAACGATGGCCCGAGCGAAAATTCGGCGTTCCACATCGTCGGAACGATTTTCGACACGGTCTTTAAGGAAGGGTCCTTGATGCTCATCCCGGATGTACGCCAAGGTGGCTCACAAGTTCTGGATTTGCAGCCAGCACAAGGTGGCTATGTCGAGTTCAGCTTTGCAGAAGACGGCATGTATCCCATCGTGACGCATAAGTTTGCCAATGTCGGCAAAGGCGCATTGGGCTTCTTTGTGGCAGGTGATGTCGATACGAGCGCGTTGGGCGGCCATTGATGCAGCGATAACGAAGTGAATAAACATAGCCCCACGGCATGTCCCCCGTTACGGGGGCAGGCTGGGGCTATGCATGCGTCGCACGTATGAGCACAATGGGAGAGCGATCACGCGAGGCACGGCGGAATTGAGAACGCAGAGGGGCAATGCACAAGGGCGACACATATGTCGCCCGTATAAATCCCGCCGCCACCACCACAAACCGTACGCCGGGGGCATGCTCCCGGCAT
>CAIPUQ010000016.1 GCA_903868295.1 uncultured Roseiflexaceae bacterium | reverse complement strand
TTGAGGTGTTCGCACAGCCACGTGTAGAGTGCACTATCGTCCGACTGCTGATGGATGGCAGCGAGGTGTGCGCTGAGTTCGCGCTGTGGGAACAAAATGTGGAAGCCGTTGTGATGGCAGAGCCAGAGCAATGCCAACAACGCCGTTGTCTCGTTGTGGCTTTGGAACGGCTGGCGTTTGACCAATGCATACACGAGTGCGCTCATCTTGGCGATGTCGCCCGGGTAGCGATGTGCACCGAAGTGCACCTGATGCGGGGTGGCCACCACCGCCTCGAGGGTGTCGTTCGAGGTCACACCGAAGCGGCCGCCGTAGCGGCTGACCAGCATGGTGTGCATGTCGAGCAGGTGGTCGCGTGTGAGGGTGGCCATCGCTTATTCGAGTCCCGCCAGGCGCCGAAAGGCCCGGTCGTATTCGTCGACGACGGGCTCGGCCCACTTGCGCAGTGAGTCGGAGTGTGGCTTGCGGATCAAGACTTCGCTGTCGGTAAAGACAATCTCGACCTCGGCCACGTCGCCCAAATTGGCGGCTTTGAGCCAGCCCTTGACGACGTGCGGCAGATTTTCGGGTTCGACGAGAAAGCTCTTGGGCATTATTCCCTCCGCAGATTAGTCGCGTGGCCGCAAATGGGGAAACACGACCACGTCACGGATGGTCGATTGATTGGCGAAAATCATCGACATGCGATCGATCCCCATCCCCAATCCACCCGTTGGCGGCATGCCATACATCAATGCGTTGATGTAATCGTCGTCGAGCTGATGTGCTTCGGCATCACCTGCGGTGTGGGTTTTGAGCTGCTCTTCGAAGCGCTGTGCCTGGTCGAAGGGGTCATTGAGCTCGCTATAGCCGTTGCCGATCTCCATCCCCGCCACAATGGCCTCGAAGCGCTCGGTAATCGCCGGGTTGTCAGCGTGACGTTTGGCGAGCGGTGACAGTTCGACCGGGTGATCGACGATGAAGGTCGGCTGGATGAGCGTTGGTTGGATGATTTCGCTGAACAGTTCGTCGACCTGCTTGGCCCACGATGCTTTGCTTTCGACGGGCAATTTGCGTGCCCGGATTTCGGCGATCAGGCCTTCGAGGGTCTTGTGCTGCAAGATATCGATGCCGGTCTGCTCGAGGATGGCGCCGGGGATCGACACGCGGTTCCAGGTTTGTCCGAAGTCGATGGTGTGGCCCTGAAACTCGATGATGGGCGTTCCGTGGATTTCGGTTGCGGTGATGCGGCAGACATCCTCGACCAACTGCATCATGGTGCGGTAGTCGCCGTATGCCTGGTAGCATTCCATCATGGTGAACTCGGGGTTGTGGGTGCGGTCGACGCCTTCGTTGCGGAACACTTTGCTTATTTCGTAGACCCGCTCGAATCCACCGACGATCATCCGCTTGAGGTAGAGCTCGACGGCGATGCGCAAATAGAGGTTTTGGTTGAGTTGATTATGAAAGGTCGTGAAGGGCCGTGCCGTTGCGCCGCCATAGATGGGCTGCAGGGCGGGTGTCTCGACCTCGAGGAAATCTTGGCCGTCGAGCACGCGTCGCATAATGCGGACCACTTGGGCGCGGGTGCGGAAGTTTTGGCGTACGTCGTGATTGACAATCATGTCGAGGTAGCGCTCGCGCAGTCGTGCTTCGACATCGGTAAAGCCGTGCCACTTGTCGGGTGGCGGGTTGATGGCTTTGGCGAGGATGTTCATGCCGTCGACATAGACCGACGCTTCGCCGGCTTTGGTGCGACGTAACCCGCCGGTTGCCTCGATGATGTCGTAGGTGTCGAGTTCGTCGGCGAAGCGGTCAAACCAGGTGTCGCCGAGTTCGGCCCGGCTGAGCCAGATTTGGATTTTGCCGTGTTCGTCTTCGATGTGGGCGAATGCCAATTTGCCCATCACGCGGCGGGCTCCGACAATGCGACCGACCACGGTGATGCGCTCGCCGCGCTCCATCATGCCATCGAAGTCAGCGAGTACGGCCGAGATGATGTGGGTGCGCTGGGCGCGGGCAGGGTAGCCCTCGATGCCAGCGGCACGCAAACGCGCGAGTTTGTCGGCGCGTTGGAGTTGCAGATCGTTGAGTTCCATTGCCTACTCGATTCCGTTCAGGGTGCGAGATGAAAAAAAGGTACCCGCGAGACGGCGTTGCCGTCCACGAGTACCGTCGGA
>CAIPUQ010000015.1 GCA_903868295.1 uncultured Roseiflexaceae bacterium | reverse complement strand
GCCGTGCGCCATGGTGCTCGTTCTATGTCGCATCCGTCAACTGATGAAAGCGTCGATATGCGAAAACCATCGGCACGGCAACTGCCACAAGCAATGATGTCAGCATACCACTCAATAAAATCACGGGACTCATCGGGAGCAGCGCGAGAATGATACTCACCACTCCGCTCCCAATCATCCAGCGCGATCCCAGTTGATGTGACTCGGTCCAAACAATCGGATTTGCAAGGGTCCAATAGGTTCGAATCCCGAAAAATCCGTTTGGTGGGATGCTTTGCATCATACTGCCGATGATGATGAACAGAACCCCCAGCATGCCACTCAAAGTCCGCTCGAGCACCACTGGGTACCCCAACGCAATCGCAGTCGTCACGACATGCAACGTACCCATGAAACCTGCCATGACGGTGCTCATGGTGGTGAGTGCATCAGCGACACGCTGATTCTTTTCGATCCGTGCAAAAATCAGCATCAGGCTTGATACGCCGACCGCGAACAGTGGAATGAACAGGCTGCTGGTCAACGGGTCACTGTATGCATCGACCTCTCCTGCGATGTTCCAATGGGATGGAACCTGGTCTGGAAGGGCAGGATACGCCCAGACACAAAAAGCTCCCAGCGCGACATATAACAACCCCGTCGCCAAAAACCAGTATTGTCGTTTCATAGTACCTCCTCTTCTCGCACACTAAACGACGGTATAGCGAGTTCGGTTGCATCAGGACATCGCAGCGTGTGCGGGCGAATCATGAGCAAGCACAAAAAACGGAATTGATGCATCTGCATGTGGAATACAAAGGAGTGACGTGCGATAGACGCGCTCGAGCACTGCGTGCTGGAGGACCTCGACCGGCGTCCCTTGGGCGATTGTGCGACCTTCATGCAGCAGCAGCACGTGGTCCGCTATTGCAGCTGCCAAGTTCAGATCATGCATCGCCGCAACTACCAAAACACCACGTTGCGTGAGGACCCGTGCGATGCGGAGTATTGCTGCCTGATGGTGCAAATCCAAGTGTGCAGTCGGTTCATCGAGGATCAGCACATTCGCCTGTTGCGCAATTGCCCGTGCTACCGCAACACGCTGCTGTTCACCGCCGGACAAATGGGCCGCATCTGCATCTGCATACTGGGATATTTCGCAGTCATGCAACGCCGCATCAATCAGCGCTTCATCGTCTGCACGTTGCGCGACATACCACGGCCGGAAGGCATAGCGTGCCATCGCAACGACTTCGCGCACCGTGAAACCCGCCGGCATATGTGTTTGCTGGGGTACCATGGCGATGTGTTTCGCTCGTTGCTGCGGGGTGAGTGTAGCAATTGCAGTGCCGTTCATGGCTATCGATCCAGAAGCAAGGGGAATCACGCCGGCAAGGGCACGCAAAAATGTGCTTTTACCAGCGCCGTTCGGCCCTATTACCGCAATGAACGAGCCAGACGATGCATGCAACGAAACGTCGTCGACAACGAGTTTGTTGCCGTAGCGGACGCAGCAGTGGTCGACGGTTATGGTGTTCATACTGTCCGACTCCGGCGCAACAACAGCACCAGGAAAACCGGCGACCCTATGCACGCTGTGACAATCCCGAGTGGGATTTCAACTTGCGCCTGGATGGTCCTGGCGATCAAATCGGCGGCAACGAGAAAAAGTGCTCCCATACAAGCCGCATATGGGATAAGTGCTCGATTATCGCCACCAAAGACCAAACGCAGGGCATGTGGAACGATGATTCCGACAAATCCAATCAATCCATGAAAAGCAACCGCAGACGCGGTCATAAGGGTTGCGCCGAACACCACAAAACCGCGCACGCGTCGCACATCAATCCCGAGCAACGTGCCTTGCTCTTCGCTCAACAGCAGGACATTTAAATCACGTGCAACGATGAGTAAGCAGACCACGCCGATTGCGAGACTCCCTGCGACGATTCGAACAGATTCCCACCCGACAGACGCCGCACTTCCCAGCAGAAACGCGAGTAATTGTCCTGCTTGCCGACCCGCCCGTATCATCAGATAGGTTGTGAGCGCGCTTGCGAGGGTCCCGATGGCAACACCTGCCAGCACCATATCTTGGGTGCTGTGTTCCCGATCCCGCCGTGCGATCGCGGTGACCGCCAAAACCACACCAATCGCACCGATGAACGCACCGAGCGGCAACGCAATGGTTCCATACCAGCGTACTGGTCCGGCGACCACTGCAATCATTGCACCGAGCCCCGCACCCGAGGCGACACCAATAATGTACGGATCTGCTAATGGATTCCGAAAAAGTCCTTGATAGGCTGCCCCAGATGCACTCAGCGCTGCTCCCGTCAATGCAACGAGCAAGACACGGGGAAGTCGGATATCGAGCAAAATGCTCGTCGTACTCTGCGGATATGCAGCAACCGACATTCCCATAAGCCAACGCCAGAGCACATCTATGACGGTTGCAAATGGGAGTGACACACTGCCCACACTTAATGCTGCCACCATGGCCACCGCGAGGAACACGACAAACAACACAATGATCCAGCGCGAGCGGTACCGGATGATTACAAACGCGCGCTGGATCATGTTCTACCTACTTCAATTCAGGGTGCAAGATTGAAATAACCGCCTGCAACCCTTGGACTATGCGCGGGCCAGGGCGACTGACGACGTTATCATCAATCGGGAAGACACGTTGATTTTGCACTGCAGGGATGGATTCCCAACCCGCACGTGCCGCAACAGCTTCAGGGGTGACTCCCCATATCGAATCCGCCAAGATAATCGTGTCCGGCGCTTTTGCCACGATTTGCTCGAGGCTCACCTGTGGATACGCATCGGTAACATCGGCAAAAATGTTTGTGCCTCCAGCAACTTGGAGCAACTCTGCAACGAACGAATCAGGACCCACCGTGTATGGTTTGCTAGGGTCGGTGGCATCAAGCTCCCAAAACACCGTCGGTCTGTCGGTTGTCTTGGCTACTCGGTCCGCCAAAGCCTGCCACTCTGTTTGCATCGTCTCAGTAAGCACCTGCGCTTCGGTGTCTCGTTCGAGGGCTGCACCGACCAGGCGGATATCTGTCAGCACTGCTGCAAATGTCGCATTTGGTGAGCCGACCACAATAACCGAGATACCCAACTTTTCGATAGCAGTAATCACATCGGGTGCGGTGATTCCAGCGGCAAAAACCACATCTGGTGCCGATGCCGTGATTTGTTCATAATCGACACTCATATCAGGGTTGGTGATTTTTGGCAACGCAGAGACTTCAGGCGGGTAATCACTGTACATATCAATGGCAATCAATCGATCGAGACCATCGAGGGCAACGACGATTTCGGTGGTACTGGGCGCGAGTGATACAATCCGATTAACCGGAAGCTTGACAACCACACTCCGTCCAGCGCTATCAGTCAACGTAATTTCGGTCTTCAGCGCAGGTGTTGCAGTGGCCAAAACATCCGTTGCTGTCGGTGCGGATGCTTCTGTCAACGGCGTGCCAGTAGGAGCAGCCATAGGAGATGCAGACGGGGTACCACAGGCAGCAAATACAAACGCAGCAAGAAGCAATATGTGCTTCAATTCGATACTCCTTTATCACAGTACAAAAAACCCTCGCACTGGTGCGAGGGCAAATGGGACAATCAACCTCCAAAAAGGCGTGTCACCATGGCTCCTCCTTGACTCGAAGAGGTCGTTCCAGTGTTCGGTAAGGCAGGATTCCTGGCTTACGTCTTTCGACGCTTACAGTTGCGGCACAGCGACGGACTTCCACCGTCTTCCACCTTTACGCCCTAGCATCCGGGCTAGCGGGTCACCTTACCATATGTACTTGTCACAGCCGTGGCTGCAACGAAAGTATACGCCGACAACGCATATGTGTCAAAACGAAAGGGAGCGCAATACATGACTAGTCAGTCATTTCCTTCACACGTCCATGCAGTCTACGATGGGCCGACGACGACGTGGCCATTGTACCCACAGGCAAAAAACGAGTGTAGTTTCTATGCACTTGCACATGCACTGAATCTGCTAAACAGTACTTCTGACTATCAACCCGATACGTTTCGACACAATGTCGGCGTCTTGTTTCAACGTGAGATGGGAGGGACGTTGCCGCCGCTGAAAGCATGGCAACTACGCAAGATCGGGTACGGCAGTCATTATGGAAATCTGTCCCAGACCGACAGCGAATCGGTACTCAAGTCGCTGATTGACAT
>CAIPUQ010000014.1 GCA_903868295.1 uncultured Roseiflexaceae bacterium | reverse complement strand
CTATGCAGTGTACTCACCGACGTTGACCCTCAGTTACGCACTGCCACCCGTCTATACTGCAGTCGGTTTGCCATTGAATCCACCGGTCGATGTGGTTTCGTTCATCCGGGCAGCAAATGAACGGCCTGGCGCAGGCGATGCGTTCAATACGCTGTTGAATGCACTCCGTGATCGCCCAGCCCAGCAACAAATGCTCACGGCGCTCCGGTGGATTCCACTCTCTGCACAGACATTCGTTGGTGTTGACAGTGCGATATATCCCGAAGTGACAGTTTTGGCTGCGATCGCCCCGCAATTATCGGCGCAAACATATACTCCGGCACTCATCTGTCGTTGGGACGCGTATGAGTCTATTCTGCCTTTCGTCCTGCTGCGTGAAATGCGCGTCGAAGAAGGTGTCAGCGCCATGCGGCGCGCGATAGAGGCATGCTATACCCCGTAGTGCTGCAAAGAAACTGTAATCTCTTTGTCTTGTGTAGTACTACGCCACGCGGTAGACTGCGGACATGAGTATAGTAGGCAAAACAGCATACGAACGCTTTCGTACACGCGCTGGACTTTCGATTGTCGAATTGGCCGCGCGGTCGGGCATTTCTGTCCGGGATATCGCAGCTGCAGAACGCGGAGAATACTTGTTTACCCCACGAGAACTCCAGTCGCTGAGTGATGTGTTTGGGGTATCGTTGGCGTTTCTTCTCAACGCTGATGCGCAAGGTACACCTTCCCGCAAGGTCGTACCGTATTCCCTCGTTGTCTTCTTGTTCTGTTCGGTCGCGGCGCTGTGGTACGCGTGGCCGCACGTACAAACAGTCATCGCTTCTGCGCCGCTTCGTGCTTTCGCCGCCGCATCACAGCGCGTCGAGACCATGCCGAGCGACAATCAACCAGCTTTAGCCGATTCGCGTGGCGCGAGTGCCCGGCTCCATACACAGCTCATAGGCCTCGCTGTTGCGAACCCGATGACCGCGATGCCTGCGATGGGTGGCCAAGATGCAGAGAATGCCTCCGCCACCGCGAATACTGCGCCGCTAGCGGCAATTGCATCCAAGCGCGGTGCGCTGGGTGCGCCATATGGGTGCCCGGTACAGCCATCCGTTGGTCAAGTGGTCATGACACAGAGTTATGGCGTCGGCACACATGCACCTGCTGCGGTCTGGGGTGCGGTCGATTTGGCCGTTGACGGCGATATGAACGGATATGCTGATCCCAGCGCTACCGTCGGCGCCCCCGTTGTTGCACTCCATGCCGGGATTGCGCGCGTCGTGCCCAATAACTGGCTCGCTGGCAATTATGTACGACTCACCGATGAACTCAACGGCTGGGCGACCGCATATGCTCACCTCAAAAAGCTCAACATCACCGACGGGCAACGTATCGAGCCCGGTATGGTTATTGGGTGGGTCGGGAACACTGGGTATAGCAGTGGTCCGCACCTGCACTACGAGGTGTATCACCATGAAATCAACATTAACCCACTCACCGTTCTCGAGTGTTGGTGATACAATACAACCGATTCGCAGTGTAGCGGGACCGAGTGGTTCCGTTTTTTTTATGCAATAGAAGGATGCCATGCACCGCATTCTCATCGCCGAGCCCATCGCAGACGAAGGATTGGCACATCTGGTTGATGCTGCTGACGTTGATGTCAAGTCCACCATCACTCGCCCTGAACTTCTCGCAATCATCAATCAGTACGATGCACTTATCGTCCGTAGCGCCAGTAAAGTAGACGCAGAGTTGATTGCCGCAGGCACACGCCTGCGGGTGATTGGTCGGGCAGGCACCGGCGTCGATAACATTGACGTCGAATCTGCAACCCGCCACGGTATCATTGTGGTCAACGCACCTGCGTCGAACAGCGTGGCAGTTGCAGAACTCGCCATTGGGTTGATTCTTTCGTCAGCGCGGCACCTCCCCCAAGCGCATGCACACGTTGCAGCCGGCGGGTGGAGTCGGGCAAAGTTTATGGGCCGTGAAGTCCGTGGCAAAACACTAGGATTAATTGGCTTTGGGCGCATCGGCGCCGAAGTCGCACGACGGGCGCGTGCACTCGAAATGGATGTGATTGCATACGATCCCATCGTATCGACCGAACGTGCCCAACAACTCGGTGTAACATTGGCCGCAGTCGATGACGTGCTCGCACAAAGCGATTATGTGTCACTCCATGTGCCGTTGGTTGATTCGACCCGGCATCTCATCAACGCCGCACGCCTCAAATTGATGAAGCCCGGCGCCGTCATCATCAACGCAGCCCGTGGTGGCGTCATCGACGAACAAGCACTTGCCGAAGCAATCGCTGCAGGGCAAATTGCCGGCGCGGCGCTCGATGCGTTCGAGAAGGAACCGCCGGTGAACTCGCCGTTGTTGGGTGATCCACGAGTCATCACCATCCCACACCTCGGCGCTTCGACCGTCGAAGCACAAGCCATGACCGGTGTCGATGTCGCACAAGGGGTGCTCGATGCCCTCGACGGCCGTTCACCGCGCTACGCCGTCAATGCACCATACATAGCCCCCGAAGACGTCGGCCTTGTGACGCCATACACCACGCTGGCCAGGAGTCTCGGCAAAATGTGTATCGGAATCATCGAAGAGCCCATCACCCGATACGAATTCGTCTACGCTGGGGAACTCGCTACCACGAGCACTGGTCCGCTCCGCATTGCGTTGCTCCAAGGGCTCTTGTCCGGTGTCAGCGAACAACGCATTACATCGATTAACGCACCGATTATTGCCAAAGAACGTGGCCTGAGGTTCAGCGAAACAACATTGCCCGAAGTAGAAAACTACGCCGGCATGTTAGAACTCCGCGCACACACGGCTACTGGGGTACGTGTCTTTGGTGGCACTGTCTTGCGCGATAAGCCGTATGTGGTCGAACTCGATGGATACTGGGTAACCTTCGAACCGGTCGGTTCTCTGTTGTTCACCTACCACCGTGATCGCCCGGGCATGATTGGGCGCGTCGGGACGTTGCTCGGTGCGGGCGATGTGAACATTTCGAGCATGCAAGTCGGGCGACTCGCCCCGCGCGAACAGTCGCTGATGGTCCTCACCCTCGACGATGATGTCCCAGCCGAAGTCGTCGCATCGCTCGAACGCGAATCCCACATTGAACGAGCCGTTGCGTTGGTCTTGTAATTCTTCTCAATAAGCAACAAAGAAGAGGCAGGCGCTGCTGCGCCTGCATCTTTGTTTGACCTTCCGTCAATGTTGGAGATGATCTGTGTACGCAGACGACACCGGCGCGCATTGCGCGCCGGTGTCGTGGTGTTATGCTTGGGCTGTGGGCTCAGGGACCTCGACCGACAATGTTTCGACTTTGCTGAAGCGCAAGCCGGTGTTTTCGTCGTTCATCTCTGCCACGATTTGGTCGCCTTCGCTAAACGTGTTCTTCATCAGTTCACGTGCCAATGGGGTTTCGACAAATCGCTGGATGGTACGGCGCAAAGGGCGAGCCCCGTAGGCGGGATTGTACCCTTCGTGGACGAGCCATGCTTTGGCGCGGTTGTCGATGGTCAACGAGACGTGCTGTTCTGACAGCCGCTTTTGCACGTCCGCGACGATGATGTCAATGATGTGGATCAATTCGCTTTCGCTCAGCGGATGGAAGACGATGACTTCGTCGATGCGATTCAAGAATTCTGGTCTGAAGAAGCCCTTCATCGCATCGTTGACGCGTGCCTTTGTTGCATCTTGGTTCTCGGTGGTGTCGGTGCGCACCAAGCCAATCCCCTGCTGTTTGACGTGTTCTGTACCGATATTTGACGTCATGATAACTATGGTATTGCTGAAGTCAACCGTGCGGCCCTGCCCATCGGTCAAGCGACCGTCGTCGAGGAGCTGCAATAACGTGTTAAAGACATCTGGATGCGCTTTTTCGATTTCGTCGAACAACACAACCTGATAGGGTCTGCGTCGCACACGTTCGGTTAACTGCCCAGCTTCATCGTAGCCGACGTATCCAGGAGGTGCGCCAATAAGCCGTGAGACGGTGTGACGTTCTTGGAATTCCGACATGTCGATGCGCGTCATCGCTTCTTCGCTATCAAACATGAACTCTGCCAGTGCTTTGGCAAGTTCTGTCTTGCCGACACCGGTCGGTCCTACAAAGATAAAGCTTCCAATTGGTCTGCGTGGGTCAGCCAACCCACTCCGTGCCCGGCGGATGGCATCTGAAACGGCCGAAATTGCTTCGCTTTGGCCGATTACGCGCTGTTGCAAGCGTTCTTCCATGTGGACCAGTTTGGCCCGTTCCTTCTCGATCATGCGAGTCACCGGCACACCTGTCCACGAAGAGACAATTTGGGCGATATCTTCTGCGCCAACGACCTCGGAGATATTCGCATTTTTGCGCCATGTGTCGCGTTGTTCGGTGAATTGTGCTTCGAGTTTCAAGTATTCCGCCCGGAGTATTGCCGCTTTCTCGTAGTCGCGCTTTTGACTTGCATCTTCTTCGTGTGCGCCAATGACTTTGAGTTGCTCTTCCAACGCACCAATCTCTTTCGGCATGCTGAACATATCGATGCGGATTTTTGCTGCTGCTTCGTCGAGCAAGTCGATGGCTTTGTCCGGCAAAAAGCGGTCCATAATGAAGCGGTTCGACAAGCGCACAGCTGCTTCTATGGCTTCGTCGCTGATCGTCAAGTTGTGATGCGCCTCATAGCGGTGGCGCAGACCCTTCAGCATGGCAATAGTGGTTGGCACATCCGGCTCTTCGACAAAGACAGGGGTGAAGCGACGCTCCAACGCAGGATCTTTTTCGATGTGTTTGCGGTATTCATCGAGCGTCGTGGCACCGATGACCTGCATTTCGCCGCGTGCGAGCGATGGCTTGAGCATATTGGATGCATCAATCGAGCCTTGTGCCGCGCCGGCGCCTACAACGGTATGGAGTTCGTCAATGAACAAAATAATCTGTCCGTTGCTGCCTTTGACCTCGTCCATGACTGCCTTGAGGCGTTCCTCAAACTCGCCGCGGAACTTGGACCCAGCCACCATGGCACCCAAATCCAGCGCCATGACTTTTTTGTTGAGGAGCGGTTGGGGCACCGTACGGTTGACAATCATCTGCGCCAAACCTTCGGCAATGGCGGTTTTGCCGACACCCGGTTCGCCTACCAGCACAGGATTGTTTTTTGTGCGCCGGCTCAAAATCCGGATGACGCGGGTAATCTCGGCCTCACGCCCAACCACGGGATCGAGTTTGCCTTCCGCAGACATTGCGGTGAGATCTGCACTGTATTTGGCAAGTACCTCGTACTTGGCCTCGGGATTAGGGGTATCTGCCCGTTGGGTACCGCGGATCTCCATCAAGGCCTGATAGAGGCGCTCCTGTGTAATCGAAAAGCTGTTCAATATGCGCTGTGACGCACCGTCGCGTTCATTCAAAATGGATACCAAGATGTGCTCGACACCAGTGAACGCATCGCTCAGTCGTTGGGACTCTTCTTCGGCGCGTTTCACCAGACGTTGCGTGCGTGGTGTGATATAGACTTGGTTGCCATAGATATTTTGGCCATAGACTTTCGGCGATTTTTCGAGCTCATATTCGACACGTTGGGCGACGACATCCGCGTCGACGCTCAACTTTTGCAGCGCTTTCGTTGCAAGGCCGTCCGTCTGCCGCAATAACGCCAAAAAGATATGCTCCACATCCAACTGGGTGTGATGCATGGTACTCATGATGCTCTGGGCTTCTTGAAATGCTTCTTGGGCTTTTTCCGTAAATCGTTCAAGTTTCATTGGTTCCACCTTTCGGCCACATGGTGTTACTATCGGTGACCTATGGGTAGTATATCAGCTGGGTTTGGAGCGTCCATTTGAAGTCTATTAGAAAAGCAATCGCCCTGCATAGCAACTGCAGGGCGGCGCAAAAGAGGGGGTGCGGTCTAGCCTAAGGCGCTGGCTGCCTCGGCTGCGATATAAGTCAATTGCTCGCGCAGCGATGCATGTGTGTGCCAGCTGCGGCTGTCCCATTGCACGCCGCTCAGGTCATCACCGCTGTACAAGATCTGCCCCATGGTGATGCCACGAAGTTGTGCGACTGCCAGCAACGCGGCGTTTTCCATTTCTACCGTCAGGCACCCTTCGGCACGACGTTGAGCGATTTTGTCGCGTGTTTCCCGGTAGAAGGCATCGATCGTCCATGTTGCACCCGTAACATAGGGGATGCGATGTGCGTCGAGGACAGCAGTGATGGCTGCTGTTGCCCGTGGCTGCGCTTCGATCCATCGATTCGGGGCGACATAATGATACGAGGTGCCTTCATCGCGGAGTGCTTTGGTCGGGACCACGACATGCCCCAGCGTCAATTCTTGGTGGAGTGACCCTGCCCCGCCGACGGCGACGACGGTGCGGATGCCATGGCCGATGGCTTCTTCGAGCAGTGCAGCCGACATCGGTGCACCGACACCGGGGTGCATCAAGCAGACTTCTGGCCCGTCGACAAGACGAATGACATAGAGCGGGTGTGCCCCCATCTCCGAACGCAATGCGTGCACCTGCCGTGCGATGCCATCGTTCACCAACTTGGTGATGACCTCATGAAAGAAGCAAAACACCAACGTGGACGGGATATCGAGCGGGAAGTAGTGTTCGTCCGCATTGATGAGTGCGCGCGGATTGGGGTCAAACTCCAAGAGCGGTACCTGTGCTGGCGTGTATTCCATCAAAGCATGTCATCCATCGAATAATGATTGTTCCAGCGTGCATCGACTTCGTCACTCACGCGTTGGAAGCGGATGTCGGTCGACAAACGCATAGTTCCGTCATGGACATCATTGCCGGTCGCTGCATGAATCATGTATGCACTGTGGATAACCATGTCGCCGGCTTCGTAGTCAGCAACAAGCCAGCGCGAATCCCACTTTTCGGCCAGTGCAGGCAGGTCTTTGGTGAGCCAGCCCGTTGCCGACATGCTCTTGTTGTAGGCACTGATTTGGTCTTCACGGCTCAGGTCAGCATTCAGCGCGCTGAATTCTTTCTCCATTTGCCGACCAGCCACATGTGACCCTTCGAGATAGACCAACCCTCCCATTTCGATGGGGCAATCACCGATGGGGATCCAACCCGTCGCGACACGATCGGTACCGGCGCGCAAATAAACCAGGTCATAATGCGCACCCGTGGAGCTGACTTCTTGTGGTTTGGTATATCGGATGAGCTTCCGTTTGTGGAGGTACGGAGCGCCGTCAAAGAGCCGCTCGTAGAACATCCAGATGGGTTCTTGCAGACAAAATGATTCGTATGCAGACCAGCGGACGATTTCGTGCATGGTTTTGGCGATGCGCTGGTTGTCTTCGCTACTCCCGCTATAGATTCCATCGCGCGGGCTCGTCCCGGGCTTCAGCAATCCGGCCGGTGCCAGCGACGCAAAAAAGCGCTCACGGAAGCGTAGTACCCCTTCGCGCGGGAGCAATCCCTTCAACCACAAATACCCTTGGGCGGCAAATTGCTCGCGGAGCGACTCAATAGATGTGCCAGGGTCTGAGGCGACCAACCGCCCCATCCGGCGCGCAGACGTATCGAGCGTGTGTCCGTTACTCTTGAGCGTGGGGAATGTGTCTTGCGCAGTCATAGTTCCTCCTCCGTTAATTGGACTATTTTATCGCGAATATGGCCAAAGCGTGTGTGTTTGCACCCATAGAATATTGCGAAATGACAAGGAATCATTTCGTCTCTGCGACGCCTTCGTCGTGACGTGGTAATCCCGAATAGGGTATCATACAGGTGGGAACTATAACAAAGGAGTTTACATGCCGTACGTCGCTGACGCGCAACGCTATGCTTCGATGCGCTACAACCGCACCGGTAAAAGCGGGCTCAAACTGCCTGCTCTGTCTCTCGGACTCTGGCACAACTTCGGTGGCGTTGATCGCTACGAAACCTCACGTGCCATGGTATTGGCTGCCTTCGATATGGGGATTACCCACATCGATTTGGCCAACAACTACGGTCCGCCAGCTGGTTCTGCCGAAGAAACCTTCGGTCAGATCTATCGCCAAGACCTCAAGCCCTACCGAGACGAAATCATCGTTTCGTCCAAAGCCGGTTACTACATGTGGCCTGGTCCCTACGGCGAATGGGGCTCACGCAAGTACCTCATTTCGAGCTGTGATCAGAGCCTCAAGCGCATGGGTGTGGACTACGTCGACATCTTTTATCATCACCGCCCCGATCCCGACACCCCACTCGAAGAGACCATGCAAGCCCTCGACACCATCGTCCGCAGTGGGCGTGCGTTGTATGTCGGGTTGTCAAATTATCGCCCGGCAGAAGCCAAAAAAGCATTCGCCATCCTCAAGCAACTGGGTACGCCGTGCTTGATTCACCAGCCGTCCTACAATATGTTCGACCGCTGGATCGAAGAGACTGGCTTGCTCGATTTGCTGGGTGACGAAGGCGTCGGCTGTATCCCCTTCTCGCCATTGGCACAAGGCATGCTCACGGACCGCTACCTGCAGGGTATCCCCGATGGGTCCCGTGCTGCCAAGCCGCACGGCTTCCTCAAAGCCGACCGGGTCACGCCAGAGCGCCTCGCCATTGTCGGCAAGCTCAAACAACTCGCCAACGAGCGCGGCCAGAACACCGCGCAGCTCGCACTGTCGTGGGTGCTCCGTGATGCACGCATTACCACTTCACTCATCGGTGCCAGCTCG
>CAIPUQ010000013.1 GCA_903868295.1 uncultured Roseiflexaceae bacterium | reverse complement strand
CATCTCCCCATTCCCTCGCCAGCCATCTCCCCATTCCTCGCCCGCATTCTCCCCATTCCTCGCCCGCATTCTCCCCATTCACTCGCCCGTCATGTGTATTTGCGGGCGACGTCGTCATGCCCCGCGAAGCGCGGGGTATGTCGCTCCTGGTGTTCGCGGCGGTGCGTGCGCACGCCGTTTTCGCATGATGCAGTGAAAAATCGACAAATCCTGTGCATCACACGATAGCTGTGCACCAACGTTGCAAAACCTTGCGTATAGGTATTTGGCTTTAGAAAAGGGTAAATGACCACATCCATCTGCGCTCAACGAATTCTCATCCAGCAATCCTGTGCAAAACATTGCAAAAGCTGTGCAAAGTCTGTATAGTGATACTTACCGTTCGGTAGTGTAGGGGAAGAAATGGTACGAGGCGGGCAACAAACGGCCGAAAAAATACTCGAGACCGCGCACCATTTGTTTATGGCTCGGGGCTACGTCGGAGTATCTATCAACGAGGTGGTACAGACGGTCGGCATTACCAAACCGTCGTTGTACTACCACTATGCCGACAAAGAGTCGTTGTACGCAGCGGTCGCCGAACGTGCATTGGACACGATGGGGACCGAATTGCGGGCGGCAATCAGCGATGCAGACGTGCCGTTTGCGCAACAACTGCGGTCGGTGATTTTGGCCATCCAGGCGCACAACGGCGAGGATTTCCGCATGATGCGGCACGAAATGCGCGTGCATCTCGATGCAACGCATCAACACCGTGTCGGGATGCGGTTTTATGCCTCGATGATGGCTCCCATCGAGACTTTGATGGAGCGGGGTATCAGCCTTGGGCATCTTGTCGGCCGCAGTGCAAGTGAGCTGGCGATGATGTTTTTGTGTCTGATCGAGGCGTTTACGGGGCCCGAAGCAATGGCAGTACACCTGCGGCTGACGGCAGATCATATCAGCGGGATGTTTTTGTACGGAGTCGCTGCTCCACAGGTTGATCGAATTGAACAGATACACGTAGAGGAGTAAGCACATGGCCACGATTTCACAGGGGATGCGCAATCGCCTCCCACAATTGAGCAAAAAGACGATCATTATCGGCGCTGTGGTTGCCGTATTGATTGCAGTGGGCATCGCCGTCCCGGCGTTGCAGAGCCAATCAACAGCGAGTGCGGTGGGGACGACCATGGTGGCTACACCCGTCGACATCCGCGCCGACATCACCGCAACCGGCAAAATGACGCCTATCGAAAGTGCGAACTTAAGCTACGCCATCGGTGGTCGGGTGGCCAAGGTGTATGTCGTGAGTGGCGACACCGTCGCCGTCGATGCACCGCTGGTGCAGCTCGACCAGACCATGTTGACCCTCGAGCAGACCAGCGCACTGGCGGTGGTTGATCAATCCAAAGCGGATGTTGCCGTTGCAACAGCCCAGCTGGCCGGTGCAGAAGCGGTACTGGTGCAGACGGTGGGGAGCGTCGGTGCAGCCGAAATCGGTGCTGCGCGGGCCAACCTGACCGCCGCCCAGGAGCGTTTAGCGCTCTTGTCGAACGGCACACGCCCCGAGCAAATCGCCCGCGCCCAGAGTGCAGTAACCGATGCTCAGGGGACATTGGACACCCAGCGCAAGAACTTGTCGGGCGCCAAAACGCAGGCAGATACACTGGTCGAACAGCGT
>CAIPUQ010000012.1 GCA_903868295.1 uncultured Roseiflexaceae bacterium | reverse complement strand
CCCTCCGCGGCAACTCACCACTCAATGTCGAACAAGCCTCCCCCCATGCGATGGTCCATCGTGTCTATGCGCCGCAATCTGCCCCCGATATTGTCGGTCAAGTCGCCGACGCCTACCTGCCCGTGTTGGCAGCGGCACACAGCCTCTGGGCCGAAGTCGGTGGATTTGATGTGATTCATGTCCATGACTGGCTGCTCGCCGACGTGGCTATTGCGCTCAAACACCACTATCGGCGACCCCTCATCGCGACCATCCACGCCCATGAGCGTGGTCGCCGCCGTGGCGACATCAACGCACCAGAATCACGTGTTATTGATGCTATAGAGTGGAAGCTCACGTACGAAGCATGGCGTGTGATCGTCTGTTCCGGCTACATGAAGCACCGTTTACACGATGATTTTGCGGTGCCGCTCGACAAGCTCGATGTCATCCCAAACGGGATTGTCGTGCCCCAGTTTACGTTCCCCGATGCGGTCCAACGACGTATCTTCCGCAATCGGTATCAACCAGATGCAGGACCGCTGATCTTTGCCGTTGGCCGACTGGTACACGAAAAGGGCTGGCATGTCCTGATCCACGCAGTCGGCCTGTTGACCGCCCAGTTTCCGCACTTGCGCCTCGTCCTCGCCGGCGTTGGTGGATATCGTGATGAACTCTTGCGGGTTGCCCAAGCATGTGGCGTCGTAGAACGTGTCGCATTGATTGGATTCGTCTCAGACGACGAACGCAATGCGCTCTACACCATTGCAGACTGCGCAGCGTTCCCGTCGCTGTACGAGCCATTCGGTATCGTCGCCCTCGAGGCAATGGCTCTGCATTGTCCGGTGGTAGTGAGTGACACCGGCGGGCTACGCGAGGTCGTCCGCCCCGAATCAACCGGGTTGTTGGTTGTTGCTGACAATGCCGCGGCGCTCGCCGATGCCATCACGCGTACCATCATCGACAGAGACGCCACGCAGAAGCGTGTCAATGCCGCATATCGTGATGCCACCGAAACATTCAACTGGCAATTGGTCGCACAGGCCACCACTATGACCTACGAACGCGTCGCTGCCGAATGGCGCAGCGGGTCGTGGGGCAGAGCGTAATCACCGTTGCTGTGACGCATCGTGATCGCTCGTGAATGTGTAAACCAATCATGAGGTTCGTCTGCAGAATCTGTCTGGAACAGGCAGTGATGGTGCGGGCAGACGTGATGGTCCGACAATGACTGGTGCGTATGTCATAACGCACGAATCCAGCGACACCGCGGGGAAGTTTGCCTCGGTCGCATGCGGCCACCACGTAAGCAGAGAACGTCGCGTCACGGAATTTCGTCGGTTTGCACAAACTCTGCTGACACCCCACCCGTGAACTTGGTGGGGTGTTGGTATTTCAGAACAATCTCAGTGTCTACGGTCAGTGGCGGCTTTGGGTACGAAAAACGCCCCGGAATCACGAATGATTCCGGGGCGTCCACGCGAGGATGACTACTTTTTGGCTTCGAGCACTGCTTGTGCAGCAGCCAAACGTGCAATCACGACGCGATATGGGCTACAAGAGACGTAGTTCAGACCCGTGTTGTGACAGAACTTGACGCTGGCTGCTTCGCCACCGTGTTCGCCACAGATACCGGTCTTCATGCCAGGTCGGGTTGAGCGACCGCGCTCGACGCCCATGCGTACCAGCTGGCCGACACCTTCTTGGTCAAGAACCTGGAATGGATCTTCTGGCAAGAGCTTCTGCTCGACGTACTTGGGCAAGAACTTGCCTGCATCGTCGCGGCTCATGCCGAAGGTCGTCTGAGTCAAATCATTGGTACCGAACGAGAAGAACTCGGCTTCGGCAGCAATCTTGTCGGCGGTCAAGGCAGCGCGGGGCAACTCGATCATGGTACCGACCATGTACTCGAAGTCAATACCGCTTTCCTTCTTGACATCCTCAGCGACACGGACGACCAACGCCTTTTGGATGCGCAGTTCGCTGACATCGCCAACCAACGGAATCATGACCTCAGGCAACACCGTGATGCCACGCTTTTTGACGGCCACGACAGCGCGGAAGATAGCGCGTGCCTGCATCTCGGTGATTTCGGGATATTCGATGCCCAAGCGGCAACCGCGGAAGCCGAGCATTGGGTTCGACTCGTGCATGCCTTCGATTTTGCCCTTGAGGACCGCATACGAAATGCCCATCTTCTTGGCCAATGCTTCGATTTCGGCATCACCATGTGGCAAGAACTCGTGCAACGGTGGGTCGAGGGTACGAATGGTGACCGGGAAGCCGTCCATCTCGGTGAACAGACCTTCGAAGTCTGCCTGCTGCAACGGCTCGACCTTGGCCAGAGCCGCTTTGCGCTCTTCGACCGTCGATGCCACAATCATCTGCCGGATGGCATCGATGCGGTCGCCTTCGAAGAACATGTGCTCGGTGCGGCACAAACCGATACCCTGTGCACCGAACATGCGTGCAATCCGGGCGTCGGTTGGGGTGTCTGCATTTGCGCGCACACCCATCGTACGAACTTCATCAGCCCAGCTAAGGAACTTGAAGAAGTAGCCGTAGAGCTGGGACTGTTCGGGCTTCAACGTGCCACGAATGACCTGAATGACTTCGGATTCACTGGTCTTGATTTGACCGTTGTAGACCGTGCCACTGTGCCCGTCGACGGTGATGAAATCACCTTCCTTGACGACCACATCACCAGCGGTGAAGATGCCCTTTTTGTAGTCGATGTCGATGTCGCCACAACCACAGACGCAGCACTTGCCCATCTGACGAGCGACCACTGCGGCGTGGCTGGTCAAACCACCACGAGCCGTCAAAATCGCTGCAGATGCAACCATGCCATGGAAGTCTTCGGGAGCGGTTTCGGTACGAACCAAAATGACCGTTATGCCCTGTTCGGCCCATTCTGCGGCACGATCTGGGTCGAAGCAGACTTTGCCACTGGCTGCGCCAGGACCAGCTGCAAGACCAGTAGCCAATTTCGGTGTGATTGCAGCAGTCTTGCCATCGACGATGGGAAACAAGAACTGGTTCAGCATTTCGGGCTTGGCACGACCAAGGGCGGTCTTCTTATCGATGACGCCTTCTTCGACCAAGTCGACCGCAATGCGCACTGCGGCCATGCCGGTGCGTTTGCCGTTGCGGGTCTGCAACATCCACAATTTGCCACGCTCGATGGTGAACTCAACGTCTTGGACGTCTTTGTAGTGGGCTTCGAGCTTGTGCGCAATCTCGAGGAATTCCTTGTGGGACTTCGGCAACTCTTGTGCCATTTGTTCGATGGGCTTTGG
>CAIPUQ010000011.1 GCA_903868295.1 uncultured Roseiflexaceae bacterium | reverse complement strand
GTGTTGATTGCTGTACGGATGCGGGCGATTTCGCCGGCGGTCTTGCGTGAGCGCAACGCACTCAAAAGCGGACCTGCACTCACCAAGCGCTCGACAAACGGGGTTCCACGGAGCAGGTCCTGGAGCATCAGATGCATACCAACCGTCAGCCCATCCGACGTTTTGTCGTCCATGCTGTAATTGAGCCCAATCTGCCGTGGGTTGAGCGCGGTCAACTCGGCTATGAGTGCCTCGCGGATACCTGCGTCATAAGACACAATACGGGGGAACACTCCGTAGGCTTCGACACCTGGGGCGTCGTAGCGCCCCACAATCGCAACCCGCTGGCCATTGCGTGCATAGATAAACGCCGATGGCCACGTCACGTTGCTGCCAATCGCCAATTCGACGCCGGGATCCGGCGAAACAACCGTCTCGCGGGCAAACGTCAACCAGCAATCCAAATCGAACTCATGGAGTAACGCAGCTGCCTGGTCAGACTTTTCTTGGTAGATGGTCATGAGCGTGCCTTTCAAAATGAATCTGAATACGTGAGAAACACCATCATGCGTGCGGGACTGTTTGGCGCATAATCGCGAGAATGGAACGTGCAATTGATTCGGCATCTGTATGCGCATCGACGCGCCGCAACAGACCCTGTTGTTCGTAGTATGCAATCAGTGGTGCAGTCGTGCTGTGGTATACCTTGAGCCGATGCGCAATGATGTCGGGTGCGTCATCTGGGCGTATCGTTAGCACACCATTGAGCGCCGCGCAGTGGGCCAACGCAGCTTGATCCGAGGTATGCACAGGGTATGTTTCGGTCGGCGTCACACACATCCGACGACCGCCGAGGCGTTCGATCACAATGTCATCGGGGGTATCGAGGAGGATGACCGCATCGATATGGCGCCCATGGGCCGCAAAGATGCGTGGTAATGCAGCAGCTTGTAACAGATTGCGTGGATAGCCATCGAGCACGATACCCCGGTGGGCAGGGATGTGGCGGCACTGCGTCTCGAGCACTTGTTCAATCATCGCATCCGTGACAAAGTCACCTGCATCGATCCGTTGTGCGATTTCGGCACCGAGGCGCGAGCCGGTCTGTATCTCTTCGCGCAGAATGACCCCGGTCGATATAACCGCAATGTCTACCAGCGCACCAAGCGCTTGACCCACCGTGCTTTTGCCCGCACCCGGCGGGCCAATCAGCACCAGATGCAGAGGAGAGCGGGGCATAGTGCGTCCTTATGGTGTCGGTGTGGCGGCGGGTACAGCGGTTATTTCGGGGGTAAGTGTCGGTTCTATGGTTGGAGTGTCTTGTGGACCGAACGTCGGCGCAGGCAGCGGCGTGCGGTCGACCAACGTCGGGATAATCAACGTTTGACCGATTTGGATTGACTCTGGACTCGAGATATCATTGACCACCATGATTTCTTCGACGGTGGTGCTGAAGTCGTCTGCGATAGCACTGAGTGTATCCCCAGATTTGACAATGTACATCCCACTCGGGGTGGGCGACGGGATAATGCCTTCGGCGTATGCGGTCACGGTTGCATTGATGTCGAGTGTGGCAGCAGGGGTAATGTATAACAGCGCAGCCGATGTCTCGCGCGGGGCAAGCACATCGCTGGGGGTCGAACAACTTATCAGCATAAGCATCACAATGCAGAATACCCACACACGAACTGTGCGCACACGTCGACCAGGCATGCATCTACTCCAGGCAACCACCAAATGTTGCGTCATTATAGCACAGCGCTTCCGGCACCCGACGTGGGCACAAGCTCCCGAAACAGCGCATAGGTCGGGTGGCTTTTGAGCTGTTCGATGGGCCAGTCGCCAGCACGAACCGCTTCTGCAAGCAGTTTGCCTTGCTGTGCCAAAACATCACGACCCTGCAACGCATCGCGACTCGACTGCTGCGCAATAATCTGTGACACCGTGTACGTCGGACCAAAGCGACCGCGAAACAACGGATACGGCAGGCGCACGGGCAGACGATGATCATCACAAATCCGCAATACCGCGGCATTGCGCTCACTGCGATAGCGACTATCTATCGTTGCGCCGTCGCGATACAACTCACGCAGATACGAAATGGGGTAGTTGCCGACACGGACCATCACATCGTTCATGCGATTCCGGTGGCGTAGATTTGGCATGCGCAAGAAGTCCCAATACAGAAAGTCTGCACCCGCAGCGGCTACCTGTTGGATCACTTGTGTCAGCGCATAGTCGGTATCGTTGATGTACGGCACAAGCGGCATTAATGCGACGCCGACAGGAATTCCCGCGTTCTTGAGGGCTTTCACAAGCGCAAGACGCTGCGCAAACGACGCGACCTTGTCTTCGAATTTGTGCTGAATATCAGGCGTATGCGACACAATCGACACAATGACCATTGCGAATCGCGCTGCATGAATCTGCTTGAGCAGTTCGATATCGTCCAGCACAAATGGGCTCTTGGTCATGATGACAACCGGATGAGGGCGTTCAGCTAAGACGGTCAGCACCGAACGTGTACGACGGTATAGTTGCTCAGCTGGTTGGTAGGCATCGCTGTCCGCCACGAGACCGATGACATCATCACGGTGCATCAAGGCGACCTCGGCCTGCGCATGCTGGGCAATCTGTGGCATCAGCCGCACACTTTCGTTGAGCGGTCGCGGGACGAGCCCCCACCCCTCACAATACGCGCAACCGAACTCACAGCCGTCATAAATCGCTGCATGAAAGCGCGACATGGTTGCGTCATCAATGGTCTGCTGTGGCATCCCAAAGACAGAAGACCGGTTCACATCGACGAGAAAAATGGGCATGTCACACCTGTGTTCATTGATCCAACGGGGTACACGGAGTCACTTGCGCTTTTTGGGTTTGAGGTCACGAAGACTTTCTTGCAAGAGCAGCTCTTCGTCACTGACCTCCAACGGGAGATTCATTTCGACCCGCCAGTGTTCAATTTGTGTCGCTGACAGCGGCACCTCAGGTTTTTCGTCGTGGTACTCGGTCTTGGTACTCGTCTGTCGGGCCATCTGCTGGACCAACAGCGCATTGGGCATCACCCGCATCCCGTACTGATGTGCGACGTCAATGATACGCCGGTCTGCGGTAACCAATGCCCACTCTTTGGGCTTGGCGGTTTGCTTGATACGGCGGATAATTTGGGTATCAGCATCTTCGGGTGATCGTGCGAAATGGCACGTCACGCCATAGCCGTTGAGTGACTGCTGATGCCCATACACCCCGCGATCAAAGACGACGATTACTTGACGGCCTTTTTTGGCGGTTGCAACCTTGCGGAGCTGCATTACCAGCTTGAACTCGTCGTCGTGATCGCTGAGTTGTATGTCGGGCATACTCCCAATGAGATTATGTCCATCTACCAGATAATTCATACGAAAAAATATGGAGCCGTCAGAGACGGCTCCACCCATCTAGCTGATCTGTGCCTTATGGAATCACGATGCCCTTGATGGTAATCGGGTCAACATCCCATGTGCCGACTTTTTGCATCCAGTCAGTCGCACGTGCGCGGAACTCATATGCCCCTGGTCCAGGTGGCGAGAACAACGCTTCGTTTGCACCGGTGCCCATCTGCCAGTCGATCCATTCACCACCATCGACATGGTACTGGACGTCGTATGACATGATGCCGCTGACGTCATCGTTCCCTGCCCATTTGACATAGACAGCGCCGCCGTCCATCGGAGCGACTTCTTGGATCCAGGTGACTGGTGGCATGTTGTCGTAGCGGGGTACCCACATGACTGCATCGTACCGTACCCCGGCACCGCGGTCGCCCGTAATGTCTGTCAGGGTAACCTTCGAGAATCCAGGGTTCATGTTATAGATACCCAACGACGCCCAACGACCGCTTTGCAAGCTCTGATCGACCCATACTTCGCGCTCATCGCCATTGTTGTTGATACGATAAATCGCTTGTCGGGTGGCAATTTTGCCGCAGGGCGGTATGAACGCCATGACTTCGTAATACCCAATCTGGTTGAGATTCGTCTCCCAACTGGCGACGTTCTCGCTTTTTTCTGGCTCGTTCGTCCCGACGGTCCAATCATGCTTGCCGTTGAGCCCGCAGTAATTGTCGTACCACTCGACCTTTGCAGAGCTGTTGTAGCCTGCAGCACCATTATCGATGATGACGGTACCGGGAGGATATGCAAAGTTTGCAGCTGAAGAATCGACCAGGCCATCAGGGCCCGGATCGAGACCCATCCACAAGAACGTTACTTTGACCCAGTCGTTGCGCTTCATCCCAAGACCATCCCAGAATGCACCGTCTGCAATGTCAATGCCATTGCCGATGGTGACGCGGCGACCAAACATGTCGAGACCATTGTTGTAGTTGAAGTCCACCGCAGCTTGTGCCATCGGCATCCCGATGGGCAAATCACGATAGAATCGTCGTTCGGGTGTCCAGTACTCGTCGTTTGTGTTCCACGGACCAACATCCCACACCGGCAGGACGACACTTTTGTCTTTGTAGGTCACGCGCACTTGGAACTCGTTGCCGCCTTGACTCGACAACACCTTCCAAGAAGGCAAGGCGACGAACCATGCGCGCTCGGGGATTCGATATCCATTGGCGGTTTTCTTGCCTACCAAACCTTCACGCGTCGCGCGCACCGAATATGTCGGTGCAAACCCTTGCTGGAAGGCAGGTGGGGCTTGCGTCGGGGCTGGTTCTGCGGTCTCGGCGGTTTGTGAACCGTCCGAAATAGGAGGTGCTTCCTGCGCGAGAGCCACAAATGGCAGTGCGAGCATCAACATGACCAATACCGTCACCACACCCAAGACGTTCTTCCGTCGATACATGCAGTTCTCCCCTAGTGGCGCATGACCCGCAGACACTTCGCCAAAATGTTCTTGTTCGTACAACTACGCAATATCGTACGACATATATATACGTTACCGCTTTGGAGTAGGTGCTGTCAAGTCGTGTTCATGACAATGCAATGAATGACCTACGGCGCTCCAGGTACAAATGCGCTATGTATCAACCGTGCAAACCCACTGATTGCATCGCTTGCAACGGGGTCTGTCAGATATGCACCATCTGCCCCAATCGGACGATAAACATAGATCGCCATCAGATAATGCTGCTGTGCGGCAGTCGTGACGATACCCACATCTGCCTGCATATCCTCGATCCACCCGGATTTGTGCGAGACGACGACATCGTCCGGCAAACCGCGCATCATCCGCGTGTAGTCTGCGTTTTCGCGCATCAGCATGAGCATCTCGGTGCAGCGGTCAGCGGTCAACGTCTCGGGGTAGAGCGCACGTAATGGCCCATCGCTCTGACTACACTGGTACAAGGCATGGAACACGGTCGCCATCTCGCGCGGGGTGGTGCGCAACATGGGATCAGCATCGGTAAACGGTGGTGTACCTTCTTCTTTGGGACCACCTTTGATGGTGTAATTGAGTGTCCCAATCAGGTAATCACGCGCTTCGTAGGGCAAATTCTGATAGGTGTGTTCAAGCCCCAGTGCCTTGAACATTTCGTTCATGTCCTGTGCACCCTGATAGGCAGACTCGGTCCCTTCACCGTTCATTGATGTGGCAAGCATGCGATTCGCGGCAATATTGTCGCTATCAATAATCATGCGTCGCATCCATGCGACTTGCTTGTCATTGAAGGACCCGACGTTCGCATAGGCATGGATGAGGATCGGCACCTTCATCACACTTGCACCCGAAAAGACGGTGTTTTCGTTGAGCGACGCGACGACCTCGTTGGTGTCGAGGTTGAGGACATAAATGCCCACGATTCCTTGCCAGCGCTCGGCCATTTGGGCAACCGCTGCATTCAACTCCTCGGTGCTGACTGGCATAGCGCCTGCTGGCGCACTCACCGGTATCGTCACGGTGGTTTGATTTTGCTCTATTGCATCGATAATCAACCGTTCCGCACCGGGTATGTCAAACGTCGGTGTAACGCTCCCGACGAAGCGTGCAGCGTATCGTGCATCGGTGTCGACCAAGGTGACGCCGCCTGTAGCAGCGAGTTCTTGTTGGATCAGCCCGAGTTGGCTGGTGATGGCTGCAGCGTCTATCCGAAGCACCGGCGTCACGGTGATGCCGGTCGTCGAGGCCATGATGTCGGCAACGGTTGCCGTCGTATCGATACTCACGGCACTAATGGTGATTGGGATTGATGCTGCACCGATGCTCAGCGTTATGTCACGTGGAGGCAGTTTTTGGGCAGCTACCGTCGTCTTGAGTGCCGCTGCGGTTTGGCCGCCGACATTGGTCCCGAGCAGCCACACATTGGGAGCGACACGTGGTTCGGGCGTAACGGACGGGATCGGTGTCTCGTTTGGAGTGCTGGGTGCCGTCGCTTGCGGGGCACAGGCGACAAGGGCCGCCAGTACCAGTGAGACCAGAAGAACACGACGGAATATCGATAGTTTCATGAACGCAGTGCACCTCTGTGAAAAGATTCACTTCGAATGTATCACAGAAATGCAGAATGCGCAACCAAAATCATGCGTTTATCTGATTACAGTGCATCAAATCACACACACCAGAGTACCGTTTCGCTACTGATTAATGGCACAAAAAAGCGGAGCTGCGTTGCAGCTCCGCATACCACACACGGACTTATCGGCTTGGACGCTTGAGGTCCAACCACTCCATCTCGGTCTGGCTCAGACGCAATTCGCTGGCAGCGGCGTTGGCCTTGAACTCATCGGCAGTCTGGCAGCCGACCAATGCAAAGATGTTGAGCGGATAGCTCATCACATATGCCGTCGCAATCTGCGGGATGGACATGCCTTTTTCTTCGGCGAGCTGCTGTACACGG
>CAIPUQ010000010.1 GCA_903868295.1 uncultured Roseiflexaceae bacterium | reverse complement strand
TTTCATTGCCAATAGCGCAACGTTGTATGGCACCGGCCCCGACGTCTACGACGCGACCGTCGCACTCGGGAAGGACCTGTCAACCAACGTCCTCTTCGGTGGCAGCCTCAAGGATATCGGACTGTTGATCCCCGTCATCGCCTACTTCTTGCTCTACCCCAACTGGGGCGCGACGTTGTACGGCGAAGTCAAGGGCGCAGACGACTTCAAACGTAACTTCGCCGGCATGGCCTATGCGGTGCTTGCCACCGTGGGGTTGCTCATCCTGGTCTTCTTTGCGATTGATCACTCCATCACCTGGGAATTCTTCATGCAGGCCAATGCAGCCTTCTGGAACTACACCTGGGGCTACGGCGAGGTCGCACCGGCATTCCCCGTCTGGCCATACCCTGCATTGCTGGCTGCCTTCATGAGCACGAATCCCATCGTCCAACTGGCCATTATCATCTGCATGAGCATGTGGTTCTTCGGCTGGGCCGGCACCATGTTCTTGTCTTCGACGCGCGTGATTTTCGCCGCTGCCTTCGACCGCTTGTTGCCCGAGGCAGTCGCCAACGTCGACGAACGGACCCGCACCCCCATTTGGGCGTTGATGCTCATGTTCATCCCCAGCATCGGGATTTCGTACCTCTATGCATACAACTACTTCGGGTTCCAGAGCCTGACGCTCGCCGCCACCCTGGTAATCGGCGTGACGTTCTTTGGTACATCGATTGCCGCAATGATTCTGCCCTTCACCAAGAAGGAACTCTACGCTGCGTCACCGATTGCCAACCTGAACGTCGTCGGCATCCCGCTGATCAGCATCGCTGGGTTCATTTCGACCGCATTTTTGGGCTTCATGTTGTACGAGTGGTTGCTTGATCCAGACGCCATGTACGGCATTGGGTACAGCATCAACGAGGCAGGCCTGAAAAACACCACGTCGTTGATCTTCATGGGCGCTCTGTATGGCGTCGCTTTGCTGATCTATGTCGGTATGAAGGCCTATCGCAAGAGCAAAGGCATCAACCTCGACATGCTCCAGAAAGAAATACCCGCCGAATAACCTACCCCCGCAGCGCCCAGGGCATCGTCCCTGGGCGTTTTCTCTATCCAAAAGGAACAGCATGAACGCAGACATTATCCAATCCGCCCAGCACCTCGTCGATGTCGCCCGTGCCCAACAGCTCGACATACGACTCCTCGGCGGCGTCGCCGTTGCCCTGCACTGCCCAGACAGCAACAACCCCGGGCGGAGTTATCGCGATATCGATGCGTTCATCCCTGCGAGAACCCAATCCAAAGTCAGCACCGTGCTCACCACTGCCGGCTATGTCGCCGACAGAGAATTCAACCTGCTCAATGGCGACACCCGATTGCTGTTCCACGATCCACGCACCCAACGCCAAATCGACATTTTTGTCGGCAGCTTTGCGATGTGTCACAGCATCCCACTGACCATTGGCACCGACCCATATACCATCCCCATTGCCGAACTCCTGTTGACCAAACTGCAGATTTTCGAACTCAATGCAAAAGACGCGTACGACGGCTGTGCACTGCTCCGTACCATGCAGATAGGGACAGCGCCCGCACAACAACCAACCCGTGCACGCATCGCCGCGCTGTGTGGTGCAGATTGGGGGTTGTGGCGCACATTCACGATGAACCTCGAGCGCTGTAGCCAATATGCGCTCGCCAACCACCCCGCCGAGGCGCACGCGGTCAAAACCGAAGTCGACGCACTACTGGCGAGTATCGCAGCTGCACCCAAGACTTTGGCGTTCAAAACGCGCGCACTGGTCGGCGACAAAGTACGCTGGTACGAGCTCCCCGAGGAAGTCGAACGCTGACTCCCGGTAGCTATGGTATACTTTGCGCATACAACTGGGGTTTTTGGAGAGACAGAGGCCTATGTTCAGCAAGATTCTCATCGCGAACCGTGGCGAAATCGCCGTCCGTATCGTACGTGCCTGCCACGAGCTCGGGATCCGCGCCGTCGTTGCGTATAGTGAAGCCGACCGGTATTCGTTGGCTGTGCGTACCGCCGACGAAGCAGTCTGTATCGGTCCGGCTCCTTCTCCTCGCTCATATCTCAATCAATCTGCACTCATTTCGGCAGCGCTCATCACGGGGTGCGAAGCCATTCACCCAGGCTACGGCTTTCTGTCCGAGAACGCCTACTTCGCCGAAATCTGCGCCCAATACGGCATCACCTTCATCGGGCCCAGCCCAGAAGCCATTCGCCTGATGGGCGACAAAGTCGAAGGCCGCAACACCATGCTCGCCGCTGGCGTCCCCATTGTCCCCGGGTCAGATGGCGAGCTCCAGTCCATCGAAGAGGCCGTCGAACTGGCCAATGCAATGGGCTACCCGGTCCTCCTCAAACCAGCCGGTGGCGGCGGTGGCCGGGGCATGCGCGTCGCCAACGACGAGGCCGAGCTCAACCGGTTCTACTTGACTGCCAAAAGCGAAGCCGAGGCTGCGTTCGGCAACGGCGCGCTCTTGCTCGAGAAGTACTTGCCCAAAGTCCGCCATGTCGAGATCCAAGTGCTCGCCGATACCCATGGGCACGCCATTCACCTCGGTGAACGCGACTGCTCATCACAACGACGCCACCAAAAAATCGTCGAAGAAGCACCTTCCCCCGCAGTCAGCCCAGAACTCCGTGCCCGCATGGGCGAGGCAGCCCTCAAAGGCGTGCACGCCATCAATTATGTCAATGCTGGCACCATGGAGTTTTTGCTGGACCCAGAGGGGAACTTCTACTTCATCGAAATGAACACCCGCATCCAAGTAGAGCACCCCGTCACCGAGCTGGTCACGGGTATCGATTTGGTCCGCTGGCAATTGCGCATCGCATCGGGCGAGCATCTGACCGTCCAGCAGAGTGACGTGCAGATCCGCGGGCATGCCATCGAATGTCGTGTCAACGCCGAAGACCCCGAACGCGACTTCATGCCGTCGGTCGGTGAGATACAGTACTACCTGCCCCCAGGTGGACCAGGGGTACGCGTGGATTCCCACCTCTATCCCGGCTACATGGTACCCGGTAACTACGATTCACTGCTGGCCAAAATGCTCGTTTGGGCACCCAACCGCGAAGAAGCAATTGCCCGCATGAAGCGGGCACTGACCGAGACCGTCATCCACGGCGTCAAGACGACTATTCCGTTCCAACTGGTGTTGCTCGATGACGAAGTCTTTGTCGATGGCGATATGTCTACCCGCTACGTTGCCGAAATCATGACCAAGTGGCTGGCCAGCAAAACCACCACATAACGTCCACGGTCCATGTACTCCCAGGGTCGTCGATGACGACCCTGTTTTTTTTGTCCGGGTACTCCACTATGAGTATGATTTATCACCATCCCTTCACGTTACGCACTCCGTCGCGCGCTATGATGATGACCACGTGAGCGAATGTACTTTTGGCTGCACACGTACGAGATGCACGCGCTGCATCGGTAGAAAGGCTCCACCATGAACGTCACACAGAAAGTCATCGTTGTCACCGGCGCAGGCAACGGCATGGGTCGCGAGACAACGCTCGAACTCGCCCGTCGCGGTGCAACCATTGCAGCCGTTGATATCAATCAGACGACGCTCAACGAAACCGTCGCGCTTGCAGGACCGCATGGGTCACGAATCAGCACGCATGTCGTCGACGTCACCAATATCGAGCAGGTCAGTGCACTCCCCGCAGCCGTCACTGCCCTTCATGGGAACGTCGACGGTCTGATTAATGTAGCCGGGATTATCCACAAGTTTCGCAAGGTGAACGATTTGTCGTATGACGAAATCCACCGCGTCATGGATGTGAATTTCTACGGGACAGTACACATGGTGAAAGAATTCCTGCCGCATTTGCTCACCCGTCCCGCTGCCCAAATACTCAACATCTCGAGTATGGGCGGGTACATTCCGGTACCCGGACAAACCATATACTGTGCATCCAAAGCTGCCATCAAGCTGTTCAGTGAAGGCTTGCGGGCAGAACTGGCAGGCACCAATGTCGGGGTGAGCATTCTCTTCCCGGGCGCCATCGCGACGAATATATCGGTCAATTCGGGTGCCGCCACCCAAGCGGAGGTCGAAGCAATGAGCAAACAAAGCACGACAACCATCAAAACAACACCTGCGGATGTCGCTGGCAAATTAATTGTCGGTGCGTTCGAAGGCAACCCCTTCCATGCATTCGCCGGCTCGGATGCGAAGTTGATGTACTGGTGGGGCAGGCTCCTCCCCGAAGGGGCTGCCAATATGATCCAAAAGCAGATGGCAAGTCTGCTCAAGTAATGCGCTATCGCACCCTGGCCGCTCCGTGCATAGCGCGCGGGGCGGTTTTCTACATCCAAATATCTATCTGGTACGTAGCGTATGTAGAGCGTGGTATTGAAAGGAATCCTGTCGTGGCCAAAATCATCTCTCCGACAGTTGAGTGGAACAACGTCATTGCGCAAACCAGGGCATTGGTCCCTGAGGCCTTCAGTAGCGACGGTCGGGTATTGAACCTCATCGAAGGTACATGGGGCCACCCCGGCAATGGGAAGATGGTCATATCGCCCATTGATGGCACCCAGCTGGGCAGCCTACCCATGATCGACCTCGACGAAGCCAAGCGCGCCGTCAAATACTGTGCAGTCGAGTTCAAAACGTGGTCCAAGGTTTCGCTCGACCAGCGCAAACAAAAGGTCACCGACACCTTAGCAGCACTCAAGCAGCACCGTGACCTCATCGGTCGCCTGCTGATGTGGGAAATAGGCAAGCCCTATGCCACCGCTATGACCGACGTCGACCGCTGTATTAGCGGTGTCGAATGGTATGTCGAACAAATCGATACGCAAATGACCGGTCGAACACCCCTTGGTGTCATCTCGAACATCGCCTCTTGGAACTACCCATTGTCGGTGCTCGTGCACTCGATGTTGGTTCAGGTTCTTGCAGGGAATTCTGTCATCGCCAAAACGCCTACCGATGGTGGGCTGTATGCCTTGACTGTCTCGCTCGCCCTTGCACGTCGGTGCGGCTTGCCTGTGTCGTTGGTGAGCGGCTCTGGCGGTCAATTGAGTGAAGCCCTGGTCCGCAACCACGATGTCGATTGCTTGGCATTTGTGGGTGGCAAGAGCAACGGTCGCGACATCGCCGCATCGCTGTATGACCGTGACAAGCGGTACATGCTCGAGATGGAGGGTGTGAACGTCTATGGCATCTGGGAATACTCGAACTGGGATGACCTGGCATCGCAAATCAAAAAAGGGTATGACTACGGCAAGCAACGATGCACAGCCTACGTCCGCTTTGCCGTCCAACGCCAGCTCTTCCCCAAGTTCCTCGAGATGTACATCCCGGTGCTCAAATCCATCAAATACGGCAACCCGACCTTGGTCGACCACGCCGACGATCCACTTCCATCACTCGATTTCGGTCCGCTCATCAATTCGCGCAAAGTCGAAGAACTCCGCGTGATGAAGAGCGAAGCAATCTCACTCGGTGCGTTGGGGCTGTTCGAAGCAAGCATCGACGAGTCGCTCTTTTTGCCCGGTCAAGACACCTCGGCGTATTTTGGTCCGAACTCGGTCCTCAATGTGCCGCGTGCCGCTAAGCTCCATCATAACGAACCCTTTGGCCCGCTCGACACCGTTGTGGTTGTTGATCGCGTCGAAGAGTTGGTCGCCGAAATGAACATCTCGAACGGTTCGCTCGTCTCGTCGTTGGCCACCGATGACGATCGTGTCGCCAAAGAAATTTCGGGCGATTTACGCTCGTACAAGGTCGGCGTCAACAAAATCCGCTCACGCGGCGACCGTGATGAAACCTTTGGTGGTATCGGCAACTCCTGGAAGGGCTGTTTTGTGGGCGGTAAGTACTTGGTCCACTCGGTCACGGTTGGACAACCAGGCGAACGCTTGGTCGGTAACTTCCCCGACTACACGCTCCTCCCCGAAGTGCGCTAACTACCTATCAGCGGTCAACGGAAACACCCCCCGCAGACACGGTCTGCGGGGGGTGTTTCGTGTAACGCGGCTACTCGCTAATGATGATTTCGCGCAGGTGAATATTCACCGAGACAAACTCGGGGACTTCTTGTTCGTAGAACGAAATGGACATCCCGGTCATAGCAACAGATTCTTGCAAATCAAACACCACCACCTGGTCCAAATCCGCGGTGGGGAACGACTGTTCGTAGCTCTCCGTTCCTGCGGGACTCGTTACTTTGAGGATGGCAATGAAGTTTTTCATACCCGCCATGTTGAACGTCAGTGTTTTTGCTTGTACGGGCGTCGCAAATGCAACCGTGACATCGAACGGGTTTTGGTTTGCACCGCGCATCATCGAGTTGTTGTTGCTGTCAAACAGATCTGGCAGCGATCCACCGTCGATGGCCGATGATTTAACGGTCGCTTCGACGCCTTTGACCGTCAATACCTCTTGTATGGGCGGTGCGACGTCGGGAATCGGTACCGGGGCAGCGTCGTTCCCGGTAGCATCTGTGTCTGTTTGCTGCTCTTCTTGGGGAGCCTCGGCAGCTTGTGGTGCCGGTGCCACGTAGTTCGGATTGGCAATGCCGGTCAATGCAGCGCTGAAGAAGACGGGCACGCCTTCGTTGGTTGCATGCAGCATTGGTCGAAATTCAGCGGCACAGGCACGCACATTCGGCGACGGAATCGCGTCATCGAACGACCATACCATGACTGCCGGTCGTGGTAACGCCGCAAGGCCCTCACAGGTCAGTGTGTCGCTTGGATCAAACCGTTTGAGCCGATCGGGATTACGCATTTGGATTTGGATGAACATCGGCTCGGGGATTTCATCACGCCATTGGCTACCGACGACATACACGGTCGTATCCGGTGACAATGTATCGACGAAGCGCAGGATTTCGCGCCCGATAGGCACATCGTTGTAGGGCATCCCAGCGATGTATTTGACGAAGTAACGATCAATATTGAATTGCAGCGAGATCAGCAATACCAGAGCCACAACACCACCAGCATATTTGGGAGCACGCTTTTGCAAAAGTTGGAAGAGTTCGAATAACCCCAACGCCACAATCAAATACACAAATGGTGCAGCACCCAGGCTGCGTGACGCCGAAGGGACCTGATCGGGGTACCGCATTACAAGGAGCGACGGGATGTGCAACGCCAACAGCGGCACAAGGAACAATGGTGCAAGCGCACGGCGTTGCTTGCGCAACAACGAAGCGAGCCCTACAACCACCAACACGCTACTGATGATATCGATGTGTGCAAGCCCTTTGGGATTTCCCCGTGGCCATAGATCACCAGCGATAAAGTAGGCACCAATTGCACGCGCCACCATCAGTGGAAGATTCGCGATGGATCCTTCGTCACCGGCAAATTTCTCGGTGATGTACGGACCGAACACCGACGTGGGATCTGCGCTAAACATCCAGAGAAAAGGGAGACTCCCGACAAACAATCCTGCGGCGTATTTCGCTATCGAAGAGCGCTGTGTAATAACGCCCGTGCGCCACAACACCACGACGGTCAACAACATGACCGGCGGAACGATATACGACTGTGGGTACGCGTACAGCCCACACGCAGCAACCAATGCCGAGGCATACAGCCAACGATCGTTGTGGGTCTGCACGAATCGGTACACCAAGTAGACCGTAGCCATGGTAACAAAGGGAACAAATATCTGCGAGTTGCCCAATCGTGAATAGACGAGCAACCACGAGCCGGTGCCAGCAATGGTCAACGCCAAGAGGGCGAACAATCGCCCTTCGTATCGGTGCGCAAAGGCATACACGAATCCGAGCACACCCAAACTCACCAGAATAGACGCAATCTTGATCTGACCGTAGTCGTCCCCGAGCAGAGCCAGGATGGGCGCAATCAGGTAATGATAGAGCGGACCCGAACTTTCGATGAAGTACCACGGCATACTGCCGGCTAACACCGCACGTACGTAGGTCTGCACAATCTCGATGTCGCCGTACATTTCGGCTTGGAGCGAGTCATACGCCCAAAACCGGATGCCCACGACAACCAACACAACTACACCCAATGCCCATGCCAATCCATCAACCACAAACGTGCGGGTGAGCGATGACATAGACCACGACATCGCGCGCGGGCGCACCGCTGTCTCTGCAGCCGCGACGGTACCAACAACGGCAGAATGCACGGCCGCTACGACGGGGGCTGACTGCGTTGGTGCAGCGCCGACGGGTGCGGTCGCACTTGCCGTTGTGGTGGTTGCTGATTCGCTGTCGAAGTGCAATGCGAGCTGTGTTGATGGGACAGGGTCGGCAGTGACCGACGGATCGGCAGGCAGCGGCACACCGAATTGTGGCTTTCGACGCCGGTGCCATCCGCTCCGAAGCCGCTTCATGATAGTTGTGAAGGCTAATTGCATCAGCCCTTGATCGTCTTGGGGTGGCACGGGTGCCATATGCGCTCCTCTGTTAATTCTCGGTGAGATACCAGCGCGATCCGACACGCATCACCGGGAAGATGTTTTCGTCACTGCCGATGAGATACCCCAACGATTCATTCTGCTTCCAGATTGTTGTGTTGCCGCGATTCGAGTTTTGACTAATCATCATATCGATGGTCGCGTTGGGGACTTCGATATACACAATATCTTCGACATCATTGACCCGCCGGGCCGGTTCAAATTGAATCTCAAACATTACCGTTTGATCGGCACTCAGCTGTGCAATACCATTTGCCACGTTGTCCAATGAACTCCGGATGGCAATACGCTGTGTCGGTCGCTCGACCGGCACAAAGTAGTTCGACAAGGTGTCTGCCCACTGATCACGCACGTCGGTGCGGTTGATAGTGGGGTCTTTGATTGCCTTGTTGAGGTCATTGAGGAAGCTCTCGACGGTTGTCTCGGGGCTTGTGCCGCCACCGGTCAACACTTCGTCGGTCACTGCCAATGGTTGTGCGGGGCTGGCTGCACATGCCACCAACCCAAACACAACGAGTACCAGTAGAAAGCTGCGGATACGACGTTTCATAGCCGTATTTTAGCATGCAAATGATGGTCTGCATGGTACAATTGAATCGAAAACGACGCTGATTCCCGCAATCCAATCATGGACTGCGCCTCTCGGATAAGACATACGAGCATCCCGTGCACGAAGCGACACTCCATCCACACATCTACGACGTCATCGTCATCGGTGCCGGTCACGCAGGCTGCGAGGCCGCCGCTGCAGCCGCCCGCATGGGCGCATCGACCCTGATGATTACCATCGATCTCGACAAAATCGGCCATTTATCGTGCAATCCATCCATTGGCGGCCCTGCCAAAGGCCACCTCGTGCGCGAAATCGACGCTCTGGGGGGAGTAATCGGCCGTGTCACGGACCGCACCTTCATTCAGATGCGCCTCTTGAACGAATCCAAAGGACCCGCAGTGCAGGCGCTCCGTGCGCAATGTGACAAACGCCTCTACGCCAGCGTCATGAAGGAATACCTCGAAGCACTGCCGCACCTCGACATTCGTCAAGCCATGGTCGAACGGATTGTCCCACTCGCTCCCCAATCCGACCCTGACGCAGCGCGGTTCCATGTCATCAGTCACACCCAGCGCATCTATGCGGCGCGCAGTGTGGTCGTGACGAGCGGGACCTTTCTGCGGGGTCGGGCCATCACCGGTCCTGCCATCTGGCCCGCAGGTCGCGCCGGCGAGTCCCCCGCGACTGCGCTGGCAGATGATCTCGCAGCCCTGGGATTTGGGATTACTCGTCTCAAAACCGGCACCCCGCCGCGCATCGATGCCCGTAGCGTCGATTTTGCGCACAGCGAACCCCAACATGGGAGCGAGACCCCAGCTTTCTTTGGCCACTATTACCACACCAGCACGGGCTGTCTCAACGACGACGACGGGCAGCTCCCCGTCGTAGCGCACGCCGCGCACCGCTGGGTCCACGGCCGACCCAATCCCACCTATCCGCACCCGACGGGCAGTACCTGGCGTGCGCAGCTCCCCTGCTACCAAATCCACACAACCCAAGCGTTCCACGACATCATCCGTGCCAACCTCCATCGCGCGCCGATGTACAGCGGGGTCATCGAAGGTGCAGGACCGCGCTATTGCCCCTCGATCGAGGACAAAATCGTCCGCTTTGCGGACAAAGACCGGCACCTGCTCTACCTCGAGCCCGAAGGGTGGCAGACGAACGAAATGTATCTGCAAGGCTGCAATACGTCGCTCCCCGAGGACGTGCAGTGGCAAATGATCCGCACCATCCCGGCCCTTCGCAATGCGGAGCTGATGCGTATCGGCTACGCCATCGAATACGACGCCGTAGCGAACGGCGAGATCCGCGCCACGCTCGAGGCGAAACGCCTACCGATGCTCTTTCTCGCTGGCCAAATCAACGGTACCACGGGGTACGAAGAAGCCGCAGCCCAAGGCATCATGGCTGGTATCAACGCGGTACGTGCCCTGCGCCGCCAGGACCCGGTCATCTTGGGTCGCGACCAGGCGTACATTGGGGTGCTCATCGATGACCTCGTGACCCGTGATATCCACGAACCGTATCGGATGTTCACTTCTCGGGCCGAGCATCGCTTACTGCTCCGCACCGACAACGCAGACATCCGGCTCGGTGCACTCGCTGCAGACCTCGGCCTCATCAGCCCTGCACGTGCACAAGCCGTTGCCGAACGGGCGCATGCGGTC
>CAIPUQ010000009.1 GCA_903868295.1 uncultured Roseiflexaceae bacterium | reverse complement strand
CGATTTCGGCAGTCAGATGCGCAGCTTCTACCTGCACCCGTACACCCTGGTCAAAGACCACCGCACCGACCACGAGACATCGAATGTCCAAGGCGTGCTGGATGGCGATCTCGATCCGTTCATCGATGCCTATTTGCGCTGGAATGTCGGGAGAGAATGAGTAGTTAGTAATGAGTAGTTAGTAATGAGTAGTTAGCAGTTAGCAGTTAGCAGTTTCAATGTTCGCGTACTCAGCTATTTCTAGGCACGGGAACCACGAGAGAAAAACAAAGATACACGCCGGCGAGCTTGGCTCCCGGCGTGCTCTATATGAACCCATTGCTCAATTCTTAATTCCTAATTCCTAATTCCTAATTCTCGTGGAGCATCGCAATCATATCGTCGCCGAGGATAAGCGAACAGACGCTGTCACTGGCATAGCGTGCGTCGAACGCATACCCCAATGCCTGCCAAAATGCGGTACTCCGCGCCACGTTCCGAATGGGCATATTGATGATCAGTTTGAGCGCCACGCACGTCTCCCATACCTGCAGAACGCGGATGTATGTTGGCTGAACGCGTAGAGCGTCATACCCTCATGAACCGTTCAAGCGGGCCGTATTTTACCACACACATGATGGAATTTTGACGAATCTGCGACCTACCAGTACAATTCGACGCTATTTGTAAGAGGACGGGAGTGACTATGGTTGATTTTTCTGCGATCCCCTGGTTGGGCGTGTTGTTGTGCATGATTGTCGCGATTGTCAGCGGGTCGCTGTGGTACGGCCCCAAGACGTTCTTCCCCGTCTGGTGGACGGGCATCGGCAAAACCGGCGCACAGATCCCCGGCGGCGGCCAAAACATGGGGATGGTCTTTGGGTTGACCTTCGTGGCGTGTTTTTTTCAGGCGCTGATGATGTCGGTCGTCCTGCACGCGCTCCATCCCGACGGCTACACGTGGTCAGTAGGCGCGCAAGCCGGTATCCTCTTTTGGCTGGCCTTTGTGATGCCGACGTACTTGGTCAACAAGCTTTTTGCCGCCCATCCCCTGTATGTCTGGGGCATCGAGATCGGCAATCACCTGGTCAACTTCGTGCTGTTCGGGATTATTTTGTCGTTTTTTGCATAAGAAAACCCCTACAGTCTGCTGCGGGGCGCCGGTGGCGCCCCGCGGTTTTTTGTGTCTCGCGTACACCTCTGCGGTACCACTGGATTGCTGCAGGGGCACAGAAAACTGCGGCACCGCGATGCCCGTTCGCGATGTATACACGCATGTGCTGCTCTGATTTTTTGAAACATAAATATATTGTTAATTTTTTACTATGATATACTCGCATTCAGAGAATTATCTGTCAGAAACAGCATTCCAACGAAGAAAGTACAGCGATGCGACGGTTCATACAAATCTCAATTCTGTGTTGTGCGCTTATCTTGGGAGGACTGCGTACGTCGCTTCCGCAGGTGTACGCCTCCGGGAGTGATTGTAGCGCCCGTGGGCCTGGGGTCGATTTATCGGATTGTAGTTTGTCGGGGCTGGATCTCCGCGGGGTTGATTTTACCGGAGCAGATTTTTCGTCTGCGATTCTGTCGCGCACCGATTTTACTGGTGCAACCCTCACCGATGCAGATTTTTCGAATGCAGTCATGGATAATGTGCGCTTGACCGGAACCAATCTGGCAGGAGCCAATCTGGATCCGCTATTCCTCTTTGGGATTTCGTCGGGAGGCATTCGCGGCGTCCCACGCAACATGCCAAGCGCCTATCGACTCATCCTCGGCCATATTGTGGGTCGCAGAGCCAATCTCGACAATGCCGATTTGATGGGTGCTGACCTCTCATCGTTGTCTCTGTACGGAGTGAGCCTCATCGGCGCCAATCTGACAGCAACGAATCTGAGCGGAGCCGACCTTGCGCGTGCAAATCTGACGGGAGCGATTCTGACGTCCACAAATCTGAGCGGCGCCGACCTTTCGTATGCAAATCTGGCGGAAGCGATTCTGACGTCCACAAACCTGACGGGTGCGACGACCGACTCCACAAAGTTCAAGGGAGCAAAGTTTACGCGCCCGCTACTGGGTGGGACGACATTCGCAGGCCTCGACTGTACCAATGTGGTATTCCATGACGTGGATCTGGATGGCATCAGCCTCACCACTACGACGTTGACGAATGTGGCTAGCAAAAACATCACGGGCACCCCAACACTCCCCGTCGGATGGTCTATCGTCCAAGGGTACCTCATTGGGCCGACTGCCAACCTCGCCGGTGCACAGTTACGCGGGGGTAACTTGACTGATGTCAATTTGGGGTTTGTCACCCTGACTGGTGCCGATCTGACGCTGGCAAACCTTACCCGAACGAACCTCAGCAATGCTTTGCTGGTGGCGACAAATCTGACGTCGGTCAATGCAGCACAGGCGAACTTCACCCACGCGACGATTGCCTACAGCACCCTTTCGGGTGCAGTACTTGCCAACAGTACGATGACGGGGCTGTCTGCGCGCGGCAACACCGGCACGCCTGCCAGCCTGCCGGGTAGTTGGACCCTCGTATCGGGCTATCTGCTCGGACCAACGGCATTTTTGCCCAGCGCATCCTTCGCAGCGGGGACCAATCTGAGCGGCCTCGATCTGCGCAATGCATACCTGACCGCGGGAACATTTGCCGGAGTGAATCTGAGCGGTGCAACCCTCGCAGGTGCATATTTGAGCGGGTCAGACCTGAGCGGGGCAACACTCACCAATGCCAATCTCGGTGGAGCAATTCTCACTGCCGGTACGTATAATCGCGCGTCTTTTCGGGGCGCAAATCTATCGTACGCTACCCTCAGCGATGCGACGTTTGTCGATGCCGACCTGACCGGTGCAGTGCTGAGCGATGCAACCTGGACAAACGCCATCTGCCCCGATGGCAGCACCAGCACCACGCACGACGCGAGCTGTGTAGGCTTCTTGACGACCCGCACGCCGACAGCCACCGCAACGTTGACCGTATCTGCGACGCCAATCCGGACTGCCAGCGCCACCCGAGCAACCACACCTAGCAAAACACCAATCAAAGCACCCAGCAAATCACCCACCCGCTCCAAAACGCATACACGCACCCGTACCCCCACCAAAAAAGCCGGGGCTCGTCCCATTGCCACCATCACACGATCCCGCAGTATCCCCACTGTCACGCGCTGAATCTTGGGACAGGTGAAAATCTAGCATACCACTGCGGGGCGACGTCGTCGCCCCGTGGTTTTTTTGTGACTCACGTACACCTCTGCGGTGCCACTGGATTGCCGGGGAGTGCAGAAAACCGCGGCGCGTGGGTGTTTTGCGCTGTCCCCGGTACAACTCCAGCGCACCTGCGCGGCACGGGCCAATCCGTTTATCACTGTGAGCGCATATCGAACTGCATGAAAAGGATTTCGCCAAAGAACAATCCTCAGCTGCAACACCGTCACAATCCCATCGCAACACGAACCTCCAACAGTACTCACTCTGCCTCATCAAAACGCCTACCCGGTTGCCCACTACTGCATCCATGCGCTGACACCTGCGGTTCAACGAAAACCCGAGCAGGCTGTATAGAGGATGCTGGCAATTTTATTGTGCTGTCAGGCATTTGACTGGACTGCCATGTGGCTACGAAGTGTGCATATATCAGGAAAATTGACAAATATCTCACAACAACGTAATATTGATTTTTAATGTTGTGAGGAAAAATGAAGAATTTTGTCATCGCGTTTCTCTTGGTATTGTCATGCCTTTTGCTTCCGGTTGCATCGAGTGCCGCAGTAACTGGTGAACGCTGCTTTACTGAAACAGGTAACTGTATTAGTGGTGATATTCGGTCATTCTGGGAGCGAAATGGTGGGCTCGCCGTGTTTGGGTTTCCGACATCCAAACAACGTGTAATGCAAATCGAAGGAAAGTCAGTCGAAGCACAAAACTTCGAACGAAATCGCCTAGAACTCCATCCTGAAAACCTAGCTCCATACAATGTGCTCATCGGCAGAGTAGGGGCACTCAATATGCAACAGATTTTTGGTGAGAATTATACGAATACTGTCACCCCGCTCGACTACGAATCGTCGACCGATGTCCGAGGTGGTTTGCTCAAGAACGACCGAAAGTGCAAATGGTTTGCTGTAACACGGCAATTCGTGTGTAATGATTTCTTACAATACTGGGCAACGCATGGTATCCAGCTCGATACATCATCTGGAATAAACGAAGCAGAAAGCCTCGCCCTCTTTGGACTTCCGCTATCAGGTCAATTTCGCCACACAGTGAATGGCCAAGAGCTCGAAGTGCAAATTTTTGAGCGAGCTCGCTTTGAATATCATCCGGAGAATAAACAACCATATGTCGTGTTGCTCGGGTTGTTGGGTAACGAATTCTTGACACCCGAGTCAAACGCAATGCCCACTCCGACGCAAGTGCAGACCGATGAGGTGGTAGGATTTATTCAGTTTGACCTTGGCACTGTGGTTACAAGCATCGAGATTGCTCCTGCGGGGAGCGCACGATGGAGAAGTTTCTTTGATAGCAAAAAGAAAGATTCAATCCGAGCGCAGAGTGGCTCAAAGTGGCAAATAACAGTACCCATATATGAGGGAAGTTACAAGGTAGACATCAGACTAAATGAAGCCGTCACGTGGCAGAGTGTGGAAATGCGTAACAACAGGTTGGTGGTATTGGGTTATAAGTCGACATGGAATTTCACTGGACCGTATGTCGTGATGATCCAAGACAATTACCGGTAACACGCAGGTCGTATGTAACCCCCGCCTGTATACAGGCGGGGGTTGTTTGTTACACCACAAACCTACCCGGATTCAGCCGGCCGTGCGGGTCGAACTCCGCCTTGATGCGTTGCATCACATCGGCCCCACCGGCGGGGGCATGCCAATAGTGTGCGAGTGCGTTGTCGGTCGTGGCAACGGCGATAACCTCGGGCAATGCCGCAATCCAGGCATCCTGTTGCGCGGTATTCAGCCCGGTCAGGCGTACATAACCGCAGCCCACACTCGCCCGCACATGCACGACCGGTGCGCCACCCACCTGCACCCCCGTGGCGGCGATGCGGGTCAGGACGGCGCCGACAAACGCCGGGATTGTCGCCCAGCGCAATAACAGCTCACCGTCGGCCAGCGGCGTCGCCGCACTGGCATCGGCTATCGTGCGCCACAGTGCATCGTGTTCTGCCAAGCGGCGCACCGCACTGCGCGCGTCTTGGCTGGGAGCCAAGGCGACTGCGTCACGCAGGTGGCGCTCGACCGCTGGTTCAGGCCCTTCGCAGCCGATTGCGACGACCCACGGTGCATCGATGCCCACCGTGCGCGCGATGGTCGCATCGAGCAGTTCGCAGGCGACAGGGGTCAGCTGTGATTGACTCAGTGTGTCGACAATCTGCAATGCAGCGCTGCTATCTGCACAGCCAATCAGCACACTGCCGCGTGCCGGTGGGATGGGGATGAGCTTGAAGTTCGCCGCCGTAATCACTGCCAGGGTG
>CAIPUQ010000008.1 GCA_903868295.1 uncultured Roseiflexaceae bacterium | reverse complement strand
GTCGTCGATGGTGAGTTCGATATCGGCACAATTGTCGCGGTAATAGGTCAACGGGAACTTGTTGGGTGGCTCGATCCCCAGCACCACAGCACTGGAGCGGTGTCCGGCTTTGCGCGGGCTGTACCGTGTTTCGATGCCTTCGTTGCTACAAAAATTGATGATGAAGTCGCCCACCTGATCGACACCGACCGCGGTCAACAGCGCGGTACGCGAACCGAGTCGCTGGGCTGCCACACTGATGTTGGTCGGGCAGCCACCGACGTATGCGGCAAAGCTTTTGATGTCAACGAACGCTGCTCCGACGTCGTTGGCATACAAATCTATCGAAGATCGCCCCATCGTCAAGACATCGTAGGTACGTGCCATGGTTAGCTCCCTTGCGGGTAGAGCGGCAAGCGTGGGTCGAGCCCTTGGTAGTGGTCTTTGACCCAGGTGTGGTGTGGGTCATCGACGTTGGCCAGCGACTGTGCACTCCCTGCCAACACATTGAGGTAATACGTGGTGTAGCCAGGTGCGCTGGTGACGGGATGATACCCCGCAGGGACGAGGACTACGTGATCTGGACGGGCTACCAGCACCGCATCGATGGGCGAACCGGCCGCATGGATGGGCGACTGCTCGTCGGTATACACGCGCTGGAACGCGAAGCCGTCGGGTTTGTCGTGTTTATAAAAGTAGACCTCTTCGAGATTCGCCTCGAGCAATTTGCCGTCAGGGCCGACGCGATGGACATCGTGCTTGTGTGGAGGATAGCTCGACCAGCTCCCCGACGGCGTGTATACCTCGACCAAGACGAGTCGCTCGCAGGCAAAACCTGGAGGCATGAGTTGGTTAATCTGGCGGGTGGCATTGTCGCCGCCACGGATTTCTTGCTTGATGTCGGCCGGCGTCACGAGGACCGGTGCGTGCGGGGTGGTTGCTTCGACCCAGGTAAATGCAAACTCGCAATCACTCGATGCATGCACAGTAAACGACGTGTGGAGCGACTGGTAGAGCACATAGGCGCCACCCGCAAAAACATGTGGCCGCCCGCCGATGTCCCAGGTGCCGGCGCTGCTGTCGACATGTGCACTCCCGCTGAGCATCACGATGGCACATTCTTGGGTAGTTGTGGCGAAACTCCACGCACCACCTTTGGAGAGCCGCCGTACCTGGAAGTTGATGTGTTGCCACTGTGCAAGTTCAGGAGTGACTTCGACGACGACATGGGGGTCACGGGCATTGCCAGGCGCCACCAGGAGATTTGCTGCGGTATAGGTCGGTGTCATGAGCGGAGTCCTTTCAATAGAGGGGTACTACTATCGCGGATAAGAAGTGACGGGACCAACACGGCATCAGTAACAGATGCTCCGCCGATGAGGGTCGCCAGATTGTGCATCGCTGTTTGGCCGAGGAGTTCTTTGGGTTGTGCAATTGTTGTCAACGGCGGCCAGCTGTAGCGGGCCATGGCCAGATCGTCGAAGCCGACCACACTGATTTTGTGGGGGACGGCTACTCCGTTGGCACGAAATCCCGCTAACGCGCCCAATGCAATCGCATCGTTATAACAAAAAACCGCCGTCACCCCGGGCTCATTGAGGGCCTGTGCCATCGTGTATCCGCCGTCGATATCGGCGATGTCGGTAGCACATTCATTCTGAACGATGCGGCTCCGTTGGACTCCATGGGCGACCAACGTATCGATGAATCCCAGCGACCGTTTGAGATTGGATCCTGGCCGTTTGGGTGATCCAAAATACGCAACTTTATGATGACCGAGAGCCACGAGATGATCAGCAGCAATCGCTCCCCCGGCATAATTATCGATGGTTACACTGCGGAGCGACGATGATTCGAAGGTGCGTTGGCTATTGATGAAGACCATCGGCGAACCACTCGCTTCGAGTTGCCGGATTTCGCTCGGTCCGAGTTGCGAATCGACCACGATAATCCCATCGACCCGGCGTTGTTGCAGTCTGCGTATCGCCGTGATCTGAAGCTTCTCGTCGTGGGCTGCTGCATGGAGCAACACCGACTGCCCGTTGGAGGTACATACGTCGTCGATTCCTTTGACGACCTCGCCCCAGAATGGATCTGCTATGTCGGAAATGACCACACCAATGGTGCAGCTCTGTTGTTGTTGCAGACTCTGCGCGATCGCATTGGGGACGTATCCCATTTGGTCTGCGAGTTCGATGATTCGTCCGCGTACCACGGCGCTGATCCGGGTGTGCCCTCGTAATGCCCGCGACACGGTGGTGTGCGAAACCCCCGCTCGCGCGGCAATGTCCATGATGGATACCCTGCGCGCCATTCATGCCTCGCTCTCAGCGCATTTTAAGTGTTGTGCACACGTGTGCGCGTTCGGATGTGGGGTATTATTATTGATAGGAGCAATAAAGTCAACCGAGAGTGGGAAAACACCGAATGAAGAATGTACTGCTCGTAGGTTTCCTCCTCTTTTTGGTGAGTTGTGGGACGCCCACTCCGGCTGTAGAACCGAGTCCAACGACGCCGACCGAATCAGCCGTAGAGCCAACGGTTGTGGTCGCAGACGTCGCGCCGACTGCAGCCCCGGCCGACCCAACCGCAGTAGCGGCCGAACCGGCTGCGGTACGTGTGTTTGAGATCGATAGTACGCAGAGTAGCGCCGCCTATGCGGTCGAAGAAATCTTCTTCTCGGACAACCGCTTGTTCACCGCTGTCGGCGTCACCAATGCAGTCGAAGGTGCATTTGAAGTAACCAGCAATGGGAAGCCGAGTGGCAAAGTCACCCGTATCCGCGTCGATTTGCGCACACTCAAAAGCGACAGCCCGCGCCGTGATAATGCAATCCGCCGGCAGTGGTTGGAGTCAGACACGTACCCGTATGCTGATTTTGTATCGACTGGAGCGCTGAACCTACCCGAGAGTTATACCGAGGGTGCACAAGTGACATTCACGCTCGTCGGCGACATGACCGTACGCGATATCACTAAGCCAGTCGAGTGGTCGGTGGTGGGCACATTGCAAGGCAACACGGTAACGGGCGAGGCCACCACGGTTATCAAGATGAGCGATTTCGGCTTCGATGCTCCGGATATCTTCGGCGTGCTCAAGGCCGAGGACGAGGCCGCCTTGACGGTAAAGTTTGTGGCCGCTGAAAAGTAATCTTGGGAATGGGTGAGAGTGCACTGGGTGCGCCCTTACCGTTTCTTTGTACCTCTAGGACGCAAAATAACAATCCGCCACAGCCTCGGCTGTGGCGGATCTGTAAGTATCGCACTACTTCTGGGTGGTGAATTTACTATAGCCACCAGATGAGATAGTGGTCCCACCGGTGTTCTTGGCGCGGACCTGCCAGAAGTATGACTTTGCTTTGGCGAGGCCGGAGACAGCGACGGTGGTCTTCGTGCCGGTACTCTTCCAGTTGGTACAAGCGGCCTGCGTCAGCGCAATACAGTACTCATAACTGGAGGCACGGGTGCTGGCCGCCCACGTGAGCGTGACGGTGGACGGTTGGTTGGTGGCGTTATTGGCCGGGCTGGTCTTGTTGAAGGCAGCTGGAGGCAGAACGACGGTGAATTGACCAAAACTCATGCTATCTGCAAACGTCGTCCCATCTACATTGATAGCCCGCACCTGCCAGTAGTAAGTGGTGTTGTCCGCAAGACCCGTCTTTGTAGCGGTCGTACTTGTGCCGGCGCTCGTCCAATTGGTGCAGGCGACCGCTGAGGTCGCAATGCAGTATTCGTATCTGTCGATGGCAACAGCCGAGCTCCATGTCAAGACTGCCGAGGTACTATTTAGCTTAGCATTATTGGTGGGTGCTAACTTTGTAAAAGTGTTTGGCTTGCCTTCGTCCACAACCCCCACCGGAACATGATAGATCTTGAGCGCATAGTTGGTTCTATCCAAATAACTGATTACGGGCAGATTACTCGATGTCAAGGCAAGCGAGGTGTACTCACCAACATCCCCTATGCTATCTAAGATCGAGAAGGTCGGACTGCTACAGGCGGCATCGTTACACACCGCGAGTTTGAGGTCGCTTTTGGTTTGATCGTAATAACTGATGATGGGTAGATTACTCGATGATACGGCAATCGAGGTATAGTACCCAACCCAGCCTGCTCTATCGATGGTCGAGATGGCGGGACTGGTACAGGCCGCATTGTTACATATCGCGAGTTTGAGGTGGCCGTAGGGATATCCAGTATGATAACTGATGACAGGTACATCATTCGACGTCAATGCAATCGAGGAGAAATCCCCGTTATTATCATTGAAATCGAGGATCGACGTGGCGGGACTGGAACAAGCTGCATTGTTACACACCGCGAGTTTGAGCTGCTGGTTGCTGTAATAACTGATGACGGGAAGATTACTCGACGTCAAAGCAAGCGAGGGTTGCCCAACATACCCGCTGCTGTCGAGGGTCGAGATGGCGGGACTGGTGCAGGCCGCATTGTTACACACCGCGAGTTTGAGGTCGCTGTTGGTGGAATCCTCATAAGCAATGACGGGCAGATTACTCGACGTCAAGGCAAGCGAGGTGTCCCCCCCTACATCTCCACCACTATCCAGCGTTGAGATAGTTGGACTCGCACAGGCAGTATCGTTACACACCGCGAGTTTGAGGTTTTTGTTGGTGTAATCGTAATAACTTATGACGGGCACATTACTCAACGTCACTGCAATCGAGGTGTACATTCCAACATCCCCAATGCTATCGAGGGTCGAAATGGTGGGACTGGTGCAGGCCGTATTGTCACACACCGCGAGTTTGAGGTCGCCGTTGGTGCTATCGTAATAACTGATGACGGGATTATCACTCGACGTCAAAGCAAGCGAAGTGTAATCACCAACATTCACTGTGTGATCGAGGGTCGAGATGGCGGGACTGGTACAGGCGGTATCGTTACACACCGCCAGTTTGAGATTGTATTGCCAACTATCGGAATAACTGATGACTGGGACATTTGCCGTCGTCAAGGCAATCGAGGTGTACTCCCCAACATACCCGGTGCTATCGAGGGTCGAGATGGCGGGACTGGTGCAGGCAACATCGGTACACACCGCGAGTTTGAGGTTGCTGTTGGTGGCATCGTAATAACTGATGACTGGGACATTTGCCGTCGTCAATACAAGCGAGGAAGAATACCCAACATCCCCGGTGCTATCGATGGTCGAGATGGTGGGACTGGTGCAGGCGGTATTGGTGCACACCGCGAGTTTGAGGTCCTCGTTGGTGCGATAGTAATAACTGATGACGGGTACATTACTCGACGTCAAGGCAAGCGACGAAGAATACCCAACATCCCCGGTGCTATCGATGGTCGAGATGGCGGGACTGGTGCAGGCGGCATTGGTGCACACCGCGAGTTTGAGGGCTCCGTTGGAGTCATCGACATAACTGATGACGGGGAGATTACTCGACGTCATGGCAATCGAGGTGTACGCACCAACAAAATCTGTGCTATCGAGGGTCGAGATGGTTGGACTTGTACAGGCGGTATTGTTACACACCGCGAGTTTCAGGTCGCGGTTGGTGTCATCGTAATAACTGATGACTGGGAAGTTTGCCGTCGTTAAGGCGAGCGAGGTGTACATCCCTACATTTTCCGTACTATCCAACGTTGAGATGGTCGGACTCGTACAGGCCGCATCGTTACATACTGCCAGTTTCAGGTTTTCGTTGGTGCCATCGAAATAACTGATGACGGGATAATTACTCGACGTCAAAGCAAGCGAGTTGTAATACCCAACCCAGCCACCGCTATCGATGGTCGAGATAATGGGACTGGTACAGGCGGTATTGTTACACACCGCCAGTTTGAGGTCGCCGTTGTTGTCATCGGTGTAACTGATGACGGGCAGATTACTCGATGTCAAGGCAATCGAGGAGTGCTCTCCAGCATATACACTCATCGAGCGCGGGTCGGCACTCGTGCGAGCAGGAGCTGATGGCAATTCTTCGGACAAAGGTTCATCGGTACGCGTAGGAGTACTTCCATCGTTGGTGGCGTAAATTTTCGTCCCAGCAGTCATGATAAGATTGTTGAGCAGGAGCGTGAGCAGGACACTGATGGCTGCGATAACCTTCCGCGATGGCAACGTGTTCATGCACTTCTCCTTTTCGTCGATACGCATACTCACATGAGGAAAGCGCTGCGCCTATGACACAGTAATGGTTCAAATCTTTTGCAAAGATGATTATACTTTACACATATGTAAGAATACAGTCACTGAGCTTACGTCTCTGTGACAAATTCTGTAGAAGGTGGTATCCCTGCAACACCCAAAAAAAACTATCCGCCACAGCCGAGGCTGTGGCGGATCTGTGTTTATTCGCGTGTGTTCGATGCGTTTACCGGGCAATCACCACGTGTTGTGGGGCCATGCCGGCCTGCACCTGGCGAATGGTATCGATGGTGGTCGTGATGATGCGTTCGATGGCTTCGGCGCTGTTGAACGCATTGTGGGCACTCGCAATCACATGCGGGTGGGCGAGGATATCTTTGAGCAGGTGTGCTTCGGGGGTGCGGGTAATGGTGCCAATCAGGTGTTCGAATTCTTCGACATCGAGGCCTGCGGCGCGGATCTGCCCACTATCGAGCCCGGCCAATAATGCATCGTTGGCGATGAGTGCGCCACGCGAGGTGTTGATAATGATGACACCGTGTTTGATGTGCGAAAGGGCTTCCATCCCGAACATATGATGCGTCTGTGCTGTCAGAGGCGCGTGCAACGAGATGATGTCGGATTGGCGATAGAGTTCGTCGAGCCCGACGTATGTCGCATTGACTTCGGCAGCCCAGCTGTGGTCGGGGTGGACATCGTAGGCCACAATCGTCGGGGCAAATCCCGTACACATGCGCCCAAAGTTGCGGCCGATACGGCCTGTGCCGACAATGCCGATGGTTTTTTGAAAGATATCAATCCCACGGAGCCCCGCCACATCGGCACGAAAGTCCCGTTGCAAACGCACGGTGCTGGGGATGAGCATGCGGCTACTCGCCAACAGCAACGCCATTGCATACTCGGCGACGGTGCGTTCCCCGTAGGTGGGAACATTGCAGACCGTGATGTCATGGGCGGCGCAGTAGTCGAGATCGATGTGGTCATACCCGGTCGAACGTGTTGCAATCATGCGCAGCTTTGGCAATCTGGCCATATCGTCAGCACGCACCGCTGTGTGGATGAACACGCTCAGGATGGTCGTGTCTGGATGGACGACGTTACACAATGACCCAGCGGCATAGAATTGCAGCGGTACGCCGGGCCATGCCGCGACGAACTGCACTTCTTCGGTGCTTTCGTTGAGGATAATCGAAATCATCCCTAGCCCTGTTGTGCTTGCGGGCGGAGTGGGTGGTGCGCATAGCGTTCGCCGAGTGGGTGGTTGACGCACCCGAGACGGGCGTTGCTCCGGCTCAGCAGCAGCTTGCGCATCGGGCCCATTTGGACGGCGTCTTTGGCGATGTGCCCGGCTTTGTACGCTGCCATGACGGCGGGGTAGCTCGATTCGGCACCCATGTTTGCAAGTGCTAACGCAACCGACGCATTGCGGTCGGGTATTGACGATGTCAGTCGTTCTTCGAGTGCTGATGTTAACAGCGCAACTTCTGCGGGCTGGGCATAACTGAGGTAGGCAATCGCCAAGGCAGCGCGGTGATGTCCGACATTGCTGGTGTGGTCGTCATCGAGCAACGCCAGAATGGGTTTGATGGCAGCGACGCCGTTGCGTGCGATGATTTGCGGCACCTCGCCATCCCAGATGGTTGTCCGTTTTTCGGTGAGTTGATCGGGCGCTGCAGGCACGGGGGCATGCACCAGCGTGGCAATTGCGTCGATGCTGTTGCACTCACCCAACAAACGGAGCGCGTGTATGGGCGCATAGCAGAGCGGCGCAGGGCCGACCAGCATGGTGGTGTCGATTGCCAAGGCGGTCAGCGGGGCAATGACATCGGCACCGCTGTCGATGATATGCGCTGCCAAGGGGAACGGCATTTCGGGGCCAATGGTGCGCAGTTGGCGCATGTATTCGAGCAGTTCAATGTGCGTGGTCATGTGTATCCTTGTCGTTATCAGTGCTCCCAGTGTACCAAAATTCACACATGCTCGGCATCGGTACGGCCAAATGCCCAGGCACCAGTGAGATGAAAGGTGCGTATCGGTGCATATGTATGGCGATGGTGTGGCGATGGCCCGTGGCGCAGCAACGCACGCTGATGGGCTGGGGTGCCGTAGCCTTTGTGGGCAGCATATCCGTAGCGCGGTGACACCGTGTCGAGCTGCTGCATGATGCGATCACGGGCTACTTTGGCAATGATCGAGGCAGCGGCAATGCTCAGGGAACGGCGGTCACCGTGGATGAGACTGCGTTGGGGGATCGACCAGTGCGGGAACGATACGGCATCGACGAGCAGTGCATCGACCGAAACAGTCAACCCAAACACCGCCTGTTGCATCGCAACGCGCGTCGCCTGGATGATGCCCATGCAGTCAATGTCGTGTGCACTGACCCAGCCAACGGCGACGCTCCGGATAAACGGTTGCATGGATTGGACGAGTGCAGTACGTTGCTCGCTCGTCAGTCGCTTCGAGTCATCGACCCCTGCGAGGCATTCGGGTTTGGTGTAGATGAATGATTCGAACACGACTGCTGCCGCCATCACCGGGCCAGCCCAACAGCCGCGCCCGACTTCGTCGACGCCGGCGATTGCCGTAGCACCGTGGGCGTGGAGCGTGCACTCTTCGTCAAACGTCGGTGACATGCGCTGTCCCTATGATGAGATGAATGTTCGTACCAGCCACTGTACAATCCGGTGTTTCGAGCTCCCAGCCCGAGCTTGTTAATGCGTGCCAGAGGGGATGCATCCGCACATTATGCCTGCCAGCGCTCAACAGAATGACCAAGCGGCCGTCTGCCTGCAAGACGCGCCGCACCTCGGCGAGGGTGCGCGGATCACTGATGTACGGCGCGGGAAAAACCGCAACAACCCGCGCAAATGTCGCATCTGGGCAGGGTATAGCACGGCTGTCGCCATTGATAAGTGACGTCGTCCGGCGGCGTGCAAGCCTGAGCATGCGGGCTGATCGATCGAGCCCCCACGCGGCAATGTGATCACGTGCCAAAACTGCTTGGAGGTGCCCCGTGCCACAGCCGAGCTCGAGGACGGGCGCTTGGAGGTAGGGCAGGACTGCCTGCCCCCACAAAAACCAGTGGCCACGCGATATTCGCGTGGCCACGGTGTCGTAGATTGGGGCACATTCGTTATACAAGCGATCAAGCAACCATGCCATGACCGTTCGACGGAATGCGACAGCCATAAACTAGTTGCGACGCTCTTTGATGCGTGCTGCCTTGCCTGTGAGACCACGGAGGTAGAACAGACGTGAACGACGTACCTTACCACGGCGGGTAACAGTAATGGAGTCGACACGTGGTGCATGGATGAGGAACGTACGCTCTACACCGATGCCGTGTGAAGCCATGCGGCGGACCGTGAAGTTGGCATTGATGCCACCGGAACGCTTGCGAATAACGACACCTTCGAAGTCCTGGACACGCTCGCGGCTGCCTTCGACCACACGTACACCAACGCGTACGGTATCGCCCTCACGGAACTCAGGCACCGATTCTTTCATCTGACGCTGCTCAATGGCGTCCATGATTTGCTGCGACATTGTTGTCGTCGCTCCTTCAGTAAAGCGTATACATGTAATGGCGGCACGTCAGAACGTGCACATTGCTCACTACTATAGCATAGCCGTGCATCAAGGGCAAATGCGCAATGAGGCTCTTGGATCTGAAGGTCCCTACAAATGATGCGACGCTCATTTCAGCATGAGTCACTGCCCAACATATATACGCTAAAATAGAAGCAGGATGGCCAACACCTGAGGTACCAGCGTGGAAAACGTCGTAGATGCAGTCCGTGGGATGCGAGATGTCTTGCCCGAAGAAGTCCTCCGTCACCAACACATCTTGGCTCAGCTCAACAGCGTCTTGGTTGGCCATGGCTATCAAGCAATCGATTTACCGCTGCTTGAACATCGCGATCTCTATGTGAGAAAGCTCGGCGAAGAACTCGCCGGCAAGATATACGAGTTTTCGTTCCACGGTCGCGACCTCGTGTTGCGCCCCGAATGGACTGCATCGGTATTGCGCGCGTATATCAGCAAGATGTCCGATAGCGCGTTGCCGTTGCGGCTGCGCTACAACGGCCCGGTGTTCCGCTACGAGCGCCCGCAACGCGGCACCTGGCGGCAGTTCACCCAACTTGGTGTCGAATGCATCGGAGCGACTGCACCACGTGCCGATGCCGAAGTCCTCGGTATGGCCTGTGCAGGACTCGCCGCGGCCGACGTCGCAGCGTATCGCATCACACTGGGGCATATCGGCATTATTCGGGCCCTCCTCGGGTCACTCGGGGTGAGTGAGCGTACCCGTAGTGTGCTTACCTGGAGTCTCGAACGGATGCGCGCGCGTGGCGTTGATGCGGTGCGGGATGCATTGCTCAACGAAATAGAAGGAGAGCGCGAGGGCTTTGACACAACGCTCCTCGATGGGCTCGATGACGCACAGGCCGAAGGACTGCTCCTGCACACGTTGCGCTCGATAGGGGTCAATCTGCAATTTGGGACGCGCCCTCCCGAAGAAATCGTCCAGCGCCTCGTCCGCACTATGCGCCGGACCGACCAACGGGCAACCATTGAGCGTGCGATTGCTTTTCTGGCAGAGTTGAGCGTCATCCGCGGTGCCCCGGTACCAACCCTCGTCGCGTTGCGCACGTTGGTGGCCCGCTATGAACTACCCGATCCGGGATTCGACGAGCTGCAATCATTGATAGACACCCTGCCGCTCCATGGTGTATCGCTCGAAGCGGTCACACTCGATTTCGGGCTGGGTCGCGGCCTGCATTACTACACCGGTATGATGTTCGAAATCGATGATGTCAGCGGCATGCAAATCTGCGGCGGCGGCCGCTACGACGAGCTTGTCACCGCACTCGGCGGCAAACATGCGGTGCCTGCGGTTGGCTTTGCGTATGGCGTCGAACGCGTCGTGCTGGCGAGTCAGACGACCAGCTATCCGCAGAACCGACTGGTACAGTTGATTTGTGAAGACGAGTCCGTCTATGCATATGCTGTATCTGTTGCGACGCAGCTCCGTCAATCAGGGTATGCAGTGGCACTCGATGTGCGTGAACAATCGGTGAACACACACGTCCGGGATGCGCTCCGTCGCGGGGCAGTGTGTCTGGTTGTGGCGAACAGCGACCAGACAGCAGGTACCGTGCAGTGGCGTGACCAACGCGATGGCCGGGTGCTCTCGGTACCGGCATGTATCGCCGAACTGGAGGCGCAACGGTGAAAATAGCAGTCATCGGCGCTGGCGGTGTCGGGGCATATATCGGGGCGGTATTTGCACGCGCTGGGCATCCGGTAGCACTGGTTGCACGTGGAGCCCATGCCGAGGCGATGGCAGTCAATGGCATCACCGTCCACGCGCCGACACAGACCTGGCACGCACGCCCCGCCATGGTCACAGACGACTGTGCGACGGTCGGCACCGCCGATGTGGTTTTTGTCTGCCTCAAAACCTACCAACTCGATGCACTGTTGCCCGCCTTGCCGATGCTGATTGGTCCACGGACCGTCGTCGTGACCCTCCAAAACGGCATTGATGCCTATGCATCGGTTGCGAGTGTGGTAGGCGCTGAACGGACATTGGCCGGGCTTCTGTATGGTGAACTCCATGTCGAGGCACCGGGCGTGATCCGCAGTGGGATCGAGCCGGTACGGCTGGTCTTCGGGCCCATCCCCCCTACCGTACCTTCTGCAGTCGCCCACGCGTTGCAGTCAGCGGCGAGCCAGGCCGGCATGGATGCGTCGTGTGTGCCAGACGGTCGTGTCGTGGTCTGGCGCAAAGCGATTTTTGTGGCGGCGATGAGTGCGGTTACGACCATTACCGGTGCCGGCATGGGATTGCTTCGTGACGATACTGAGGCACAGATTATGGTGACTGCCGCGATGACCGAAGCACACGCCGTCGCCATCGCAGAAGGAATGGTGTTTGCGGAAGATCCAGTAGCGTCGGCGCTCGCGATTGCCGCGAACATGCCCGCAACTGCCCGTTCGTCGATGTCACGCGACGACGCAGCGGGTCGACCGCTCGAACACGAAGCACTGAGTGGTGCAATTGTGCGGCGTGGTCGTGCCGTTGGGGTACCGACACCGGTCAACCAGGCACTTTACACCCTCTTACGACTCAAAATAGCGGCGCGTACGGAACAAGCGAGGACACAATGACGACAGTGCCATGGGGACGTTACACAGAGCTCCACCCCGACAGCC
>CAIPUQ010000007.1 GCA_903868295.1 uncultured Roseiflexaceae bacterium | reverse complement strand
GATGGCAACGGCGGTTACACCCGCTGCACCGATGTTCTTTTGGGCACCGGCGTAGATCATCCCCACACCGGTCGTGTCGATCGGCCGTGAGGCAATGTCACTACTCATGTCGAGCACTAACGGTGTCGTTACCCGTGGCATTGTATGCCACTGGGTGCCATATATCGTGTTGTTGGTGCAGATATGTGTATAGGCAGCATTGGCTGGTACATCCAAGGTATCTGCAGCCGGCAACGAGCGGAACTGGTGTGATTTGGTTGTGCCTGCGATATGCGCATTGCCGATGCGGGCGGCTTCTTCGTAGGCCTTCTCAGCCCATACGCCAGTCACGACATATGCGCCGCAATTTGTATCAGTCAATATGTTCATCGGCAACATGGCAAACTGCATACTCGCGCCGCCTTGCAGGAACGCAATGTCGTATGCGTCCGATAGCCCGAGCACACGCCGAAATCGCTCCATCGCGCGTTGATTGATTGCTTCATATTCTTTGGTGCGGTGACTCGACTCGAGTATCGAAATCCCCGTGTTTGCGTAGTCGGGCAAATCATGCTTGATTTGTGCAATCACTTCTGCCGGTAATACCGCTGGTCCTGCATTGAAGTTGTGTACGGTGGTCATTGTTTCCTCCTGTATCGTCAACGATACCTATCATAACTGAATGCAGGCTCTTGTGCAGAACGATGTGCTCCAAAGAACATCGTCACACGCCACAGACAGTGTACAGACGTCGATGGTATGATACCGGCAGGTATCAAATAACGAGGAACAACATGCTTACTCACACCGAACGTCAAGAAGCTCTTGCACTCATGCGCAGCTCTGCAGACGACATTGCCGCTGCTGTCAAAGGATTGACCCCAACACAACTCACCACGCGGTACATCCCGACGGAGTGGACGGTAGCCCAGAACGTCCACCATATGCCCGATTCTCATGGGGTGATGATGACCAATGTGCGTTTGGCATTGACCGAAGACCGACCCACCTGGAAGGGGTACAGTGTCGACGGTTTGGCCGATCTCGCAGATGCCAAAGCAGCCGAAATCGGTGTTTCACTCGAATTGTTCCGACTCATGCAGTTGCGCATCGTGTCGTTGTTCGAAGCACTCAGCGAAGAACAATTTGCACGGACGGGGATTGCCTCGTGGGGCGAACGATCGGTGGACGATTTGTTGCGTATCTATGCAGGGCATGCACAATCGCATGTCAAACAAATCGCTGACACCCTCGCAGCAGCCCAGAAGTAGGTACCGCATGCAAACACAGGCAGAACGGGCCGAGTCGCTGGCTTTGATGCGTACCGCAGCGGCAGAACTCAGCAGCGCAGTGGCAGGACTCAGTGCAGAACAGCTCACTACCCGCTACATTCCCACTGAATGGACAGTTGCACAGAACGTCCACCACATGGCGGACTCGCACGCATTTGCACTCAATAATGTGTTGATTGCGTTGACCGAAGATCGGCCGACGTGGCGTGATTATGAAGTCGACGGGATTGCCGCATTGGCGGATTGTTCGAGCGCCGACATCAGTGGGTCATTGGCCTACTTTGCCGCCTTGCAAGACCGCTGGGTGCGCTTGTGCGAGTCATTGAGCGACGCCGAGTACGCACGCATGGGCATTGCCTCGTGGGGCGAGTTTTCGATCGATGATACGGTGCGCATCTATGCGCGCCATACGCGCAAACACATCATCCAGATTGGCGAGTGCCTCGCTGCGGCACGCTGACCATTCGCGGCGTCAGCCCCGCTCGATGCATGTCGAGCGGGGCTTTTGTGTGCAATGCCACACCGCGTGGTTTTGGCTGTGCCGTACAACCGGCAATGCAAAGAGCTCAATGCAATGGTGTACTGCAGGAATCGTCGGGCAGTTCCGACTGGGCATGCGCCCAGTCGGTTTTCTATGCCAACTGATAGAACTCACGCATGAGTGTGTGCAACGCCGCAGGGGCGTCGTCTTGCACCGAATGGCCGACGTCGTCGAGGAGTACTAATCGCGCATGGCGGATGCGTGCGCACAACGCCTGCACGACGGGGATCGGATTGCCGACGTCGAGGGTGCCGTGCACAATGAGGACCGGTGCGGTCACCTGATGGGCGATGGCGTGCAAAATGTCGCCGCCACGGGCGCTGATGCGTTCGGCGGCATCGATCCAGCCGGTGATGAGGGGCTCGAGTTGGTCTGCGCCCTGGGTGGCAATGATTTCGGCCTTCCAGACGTCTTTGTCGGGTCCCCAGGCACTGATGGGTACCCAGCGACGGACGCGTTCGACCATTTCAGGGGCGATTTGACCACAGATGCCCCAGGCAATGACCGAACGAACCAGATGCGGCGCGAGTGCCGCAATCATCACGGCTGCTTCGGAGCCATCGCTGAAGCCGACGAGGTGGACCGGGCCGATATCCAGCGTCTCGATGAACGAGATGACATCACGCGCATCACGTTCATAAAAGTCTGCACCAAAGACCCGATACGGGGGTGCGCTGGCGCCATAGCCACGCAAATCGAGCCCATAGACGTGCATATGTGGGGCGAGGAGTGCCAATTCTGCGGCGAAATGGGAGTGAGCGGTGCCGGTGAATCCATGCAGAAAGACCACCGGTTCTGCGGTTGGAGACCCGAGCTCGACGTACGCGAGGCGGGTGCCGTTTGCACATACAATAGACTGCATCGGTGCTCCTGGAGGGTCTATGAGACTAGCGATTCTCGATTATGGGTTGTTCGAAGTCTACGCCAACGGTCGGCGCATTGGTATTCCTGGCTATTATATTGAATCCGGCGACCGGCGTATCCTCGTCGATACGGGCTTTCACCGTGATT
>CAIPUQ010000006.1 GCA_903868295.1 uncultured Roseiflexaceae bacterium | reverse complement strand
GTCCCCATACTCCCGGATGGACGAATATCCAGCGGGGTATCGGTCATCACGACAGCGGTGGTCAACGACGCGACATCAGTGGCGGCGTTGTCCGTGAAGCGCACATGGAGGTTCGTTGTATTGGCTGTCGGGTTCACAATCAGCGGGATGATGGTCCCCGACGGTGACTTGAGCATGAGGTTGAGTTCGCTTGCGGAGGGGTGGGCAATCTTGATGACCAGTGATGTGTTGAGTGCACGAAGGTAATTCGCATCGGTAATCACGAGTGGATAGCGCGTGTATGAATCGGGGTCCAGCGTATTACAGGGTTGAGCGGTGATTGGTACAGATGCGGTGCTTGTATGTACGAACGTCTCAGGCATAGGGGCAGTTCCTACGGTTGTCGCTGATGCACCACACACAGCCTGTGTATCATCACAGACGACGAGTTTGGCCAATGAACTGGCATCCGAAATGACACCGGTCAGATTAATCGATGTGCCACCGAGGTACGCGTTAGTCAGCATCGATGCCGTGGTGTCCGACAGGGCATAGGATGGTGTGTCGCGGTCGATCGCGCCACGGTACCATTCGGTCCAAGGGCTGAGCTGCCCATAGATATCTGCAGCACGTACACGGTAGTAGACCATGCCCCAGGAAGCGGGCACGTTGAGGAGACACTGCCAGGCACCGGCGACCGCAGGACCACAGTTAATACTGGTCCGTGCCGCACTCGTGTTGCTGTAGAGTTGCATCGTCACATTGGAGACCACAGAATCATCGGTCACGCGACCGCTGATGCGTGTTTTACCAACGCGGACGATGGTCTGCGCATCGGGGACAATCTGCGACGGTGCGTCACTGTCGATACGGACGGCACTGTTGAGCCATTCAACGGTACGCGCATTATCGACGCCCAACGCTGTGTCTGAATCAGTCAAACGCAACTCGAGCTTCCCTATCTCTGCACTCGATTTGCGATCGGTTGCGCTGGCAGAGCTCTTGAGTGGGTCGATCAACGTCCGGATGAGGATGGTACGTGTCGACGATGCTGGTATCGAGTTCACTTTAATCGACACGTAGTCTCGCTGATTTGCGTTTTGGACCGAGTGGAACGTGTAATTTCCACCGCCAACGATGCCTTCGGTGCCAGTGTTGGGTGAGGTAATCCAGATGCCACCGTAGGTGTTGAGTACGCCGTAGATAGGCTTGCTTGGTCGCGTGCTTAGGTTGCGCAATGTGAGGGTGTACGTCACCACCGACCCACTGCCGATACGGGGAGTCTGTTGGGTCACCAAAAGACTCTCGAGACCTTGGAGCACGGTAGACCCAGCGTCGATGGTGCCAGAGACTTGCGCAGCCGCGACACACCATGGTTCGCTCGGGATTTGCGCACAAATCGGTGCAGTAACGGCAATTGCTTGTGCGATTGCGTTTGGATCTGCGTTCGAGATGTTGTCTGCAATACCGCGGGTACTCACACTTGCAGAACTGCTGGTGAGTGCGGCATCGATTTGCACATTATCCGCGGTTTGGGCACTCGTACGGCCACAGACATTTGCGCTCAGACGTGGCCACGAATAACTGTTCAACAGTGGAGTGATGACGATTTTCTTGCCGCCGAGTTCGGTGCGTACAGGGTTTGTGGTGGGGAAGGTCGCCCATGGGAGCAAACGGCGGTCGTCTGTGGCAACGGCCAAAAGACCGAATGGAGTAGTCGCCGTATACCCGATGCTTGCAAATGGGATGCGGATGTCGGTGTGGAGCACGCCGTTCGAGATGCTGTGGACAAGCGTGTATGGTGCTGCGGTCGATGTCCACTGCGTCCCATCCCAGCGCATCAGAGCGGCTTCGGTTTTGCTTGTGATATGGAGTGCGTAGTCGGCACCTTCGATGGCGCCGGTACGTGTGCCTGCTTGTGCCGCAGCGAGGCGTGTCATCCAACTTGTCTGACTCGCTGGCGAAACTCGGGCTGCGGTGCGCCCGGCCATGTCTGTGGGCAAGAACATCCAGGCGTTGCCGGTTGCGATGGTGTCGATAATGCTTGTGGTGAATTGTGTCGGTTGATAGGCGTTTACCGTCCCACCCGCTGTGCTGTCGAAGTACACAAAGAGGTCGCCGTCTGCATCCCAGTTTGCACCGTTCCAGTTGATGCGCACTGCTTGCTCGTCCCAGGTGGTCGAAAACTGTTGGGAACCATAGACCGTACTACGGGAATCGGTCCCTAATGCAGCACAGCCGCGATTGATGAAGCCGCGATACGGATCAGTGCTGTCGATCGGGGTATAGTCAGGGGTTGTTGCGCTGTCGACATAGATGGTCCCCAGCGGTGTAACGCTCTCGTTGCCGACCGCATCGCGACTGCGTACCATTGCGGTGATTTTGCTGGCTTCACGCGTGTTGAGTGCGGTGCTGCGTAGTCCTGTGACCGGGAGGCTATATTTGAGGGTTTGGGTGATCGTCTCGACCGTGTAGTCTACCTGCGTTGCCGCAATCGCAGAAATATCGATTATCGCAGCCCAGTTGGCAACGAGATTGACGCCGGTGGTACGCGTAATCGTTGTACCCGCAGTGATCGGAGTGACCGTGCTCCCCGCTTGGACGGCAAATGCAGGTGCCGAAATGACGGGTGCGACGGTGTCGATGGTGTACGACGATGTTCCGGTCGTGGTCCGTCCAGCGCGATCAGTGGCGCTGACGCGTACGCTAATGGTCCGGATTGATGTGTCTTGCTGGAGGTAATAGGCCTTCCAGGTTGACACCGTGCGTGCTGGTGTGACCGTGTTGACCAGCGTGACAGGGAGTTGCGTCCCCGAGGATACTTCTTCCACGCTCATCATGCTCAGCCCGGTGTCGTCGGTGATGACACCGCTGACTTCGACCATGCCATCGATGATGTTGCGGAGACCAATGGTTGCGGCGCCACTACTCACCGTCGGTGCAGTCAAGTCGACCGATACACTCATCGGCGTCGTTGTCACGATCGTTGCACCTGCAGTGAGTTGCGCCTTGACTTCATGGATACCAGCGGTAGCAGTCCAGGGGAACGTGGCTTCGACTTGGGTCTGGACATCAGTCCCGGACATGTTCCATGCTGGTGCTGCAGGACTGTTGTCGACGAGCAGTTGGAGAGCAGTGACGCCGTCTGGTGCAATACCGCGTATCTGGGCGAGCTGCGTCGTGTCGGTGTAGACAGCCTGTTGATTGAGGATGGTCACCGCATTGGTCGTCGGGATGGCATTCAAGATGAATGGCATTGACCGGGCTGTCGCAGATTTGGTTGCACAGTTGCCGACACGGTCACAGGCACGGGTAACGATGCGTCGATCGCTGACTTGGAACGCTGAGAGCGTCTGTGTGGTGCTGGTACCTGGTGCAAGGACCATCACATCGTTGCGTGCTGCCACCAACAAGCGCGTCCCTGCAAGGTCGAAGCTGTGATCGGCGCGTATCGCCGGACTGTCGGTCGAGATATCGAGCATGGCGATGCGGCTGTACAACGAGTTGCTGCTGCTGTTGCCAATGAGCATGATATCGCCGGTGCTGTATGTGGTGAAATCGCGGATACGGTAGGTCTCGTCGTTATCGGCGTCGATGGGTGAAGTATAGATGTACTGGAAGCGGTCGCTCAACGGTGTATTGAGTTCTATCGAACCGGTGCTTGCATTGCGGCTCTGGACCACTCGAACGGCACGAAGCATATTGACGGACGTTGGTTCGACCCCGTTGGTCATGGCCTCGTCGTCATCCAGAATCAAGAGGTCATCGCCGCTGAAGCGCATTTTGTGTACGAAGCTGACTGCCTCGATGGTCCCGACCGAAGCAATATTGCCTACGTCGGATACACGCAACAATGTGACACCGCGGAACCCTTGTGCGATGGCGATGATGTCGCCACTTGCGGCCAGCGAAAATGACGTATTTGCAATGTCGTATTCACGTTCCAACGAAATGTTGCCGGTTGCCGCCGCACCGGGATTGTAGACATTCAGCACACTGAGTTTCGCTGCCGGTGCACCAGCCGCGAAGGTACTCAAAATGGCCAGATACGCGTCGTTGGTTTCCCCATCAACGGTTTTGGTTGTCAGCGCAGTTGCAGCAATCGAAGGTACATCAGTCCGTTGGATGGTGTACGAGTTGCGTGCACGCAATGACGCGCTGTTTGCCGCGATGTCGAAAATCGTGAGGGTGAAATCGCTCGTTGCCGAAACGGTGCTGATGGCGTAGAGTCGGTCCTTGGCGGCATTCACGATGAGATGCTGGACCGTGCCGGGCACGGTGATGCTGCCTACGACTGGGGAGTCTTCTTGTTGCGCATCGAGGATGTCTATGCGATTGAGGCTGCCCATGTAGGTGAAGCGTTCGCCCGCGACGAGATCACTCGTGTTGGCGACGGGGAACGTGCCGCGCCGAACGACTTCCGGGGTCTCGCCGAGGAGACACGTTGCTTCGTATGCATTTGGCTCGATGGTTTTGCCGTCGAGTGCGGCAGTACGGCCACGATACCAGAGCGACGCTGGGTAGGCGAGTTCTGCCTGGATGCGCGCGCCACAAGGGGTCTGAATCATCAGCGGATCGAGGTTACGATCCTCTACCCGGACACTATAGGTGTATGTGCCGGTGGAACTGACGGATTGGGTGTTTGCGTCGATGCGTGGCGCAATGGTGTCGATACGGCCCTTCCAGAGCAACTTTTCACCCAATGTGCCGGTGGCATTCGCTTCGAGGTCTTCGGTAGCAGCTTGGAGTTCAACATCTGCCTCGGTATTGGCTGGGGCAGATTGCGCCCACGCATAGCCGTCGGCACGTTCGCTGAGCGTCGTGGTTTTCCACCCCATCGTTGCCAAACCGGTGATGTCTGCAGGCGTTAAGGCACGGCGGTAGACACGTACATCGTCTAAACCACCAACGAAGTCTTCACCGATGGTGACGTGTGGTGCAACCATGACTTGGACTTCGGGCAAGACGAGGCTGGCGGTTTTGTCGAGTTGGATTGAAAGGTAGCGACCAAAGGTATCGGTGGGAAGGACAAGACTGGTCGGAGTGGCTGCAATGCCACTCTGGTAGTTAAACCAGTTGCTCTGTGCGCGGAGCACATCGTCGCTCGTACTCGTGTTCGCAGGGTAAGCGGTGCTCGACAGCATGATGTTGTAGTTCGATAGCACGCTTGCTACTTCACTGGAATCCGGGTGGTTGTAAATGTTTATCCCTAACAAAGGAAGTTGTTCCCCAAGGTCGATGCGCCACCATGGTCGTGACTCTACGGCTGTTTGCGCTGCCCAAAGCATATACCCGACTCCAGATGTTCTGGTGTCGACTGCTTGTATTGCTCCCGAAAATGGCGACACTGACGTCGATTGGGATGCAAAGTATCCCCGCCAGGGGGCGACATTATAGGGTGCGACGGTCTGTGTGGCTAGGGTTATTGCGGTCGTTGCAACACTCGTGCCATTAATATAGAGGTTCGCAGTGGTGCCGTTTGCACTGACCGCTACATGGTAGGGGGCTGTATATGTGTTTGGTGCGGTCAGGGTGAAGCCTAATCCTTCGACATAGATGCGTCCGTCGATAAGCAAAACGCTATATGCGGTGGAATTTAGACCCGCGATGGCGCGTATCAGCGTTGCATAGGTACTTGTTTGTTTGGTGACCCACGTGCTTATGCTCCACGGTTCACTCGACGACCGTGGCATGCTCAATCCACGCAGATCGGTCGTACGCACAGTGTCATTGCCGTCAAAGACCATTGCACCAGCGCCGACGTAGCCGGCTTCGTTGCTCAGTTGCGTGTCGCGGCTTACATATGCACTGGTGTTGGCATACCCGGAGTCATCGACAGCGATGGATCCTGGGGTGATGGTTCGGCTATCGAATGACTGATAGAGCACAGGGTCAAATCCATAGACGATAGAACTTCGTTCACTCGTCGTCAACGTGCGGTTGAAGAGCGTCACATCGTCGATGGCAAGATTGACTGCGCTGGTAGCATTGGTGCTACCGATGATGAGGGTGCCTGCACTCAACACTCCGGAGAGGGATGCGGTCCCTACGGCAATCCCGTCGATGAGGAGTGTATATACCGTCGGGTCTGCGGATGCATCGGCTGATAAGGTGAGGTGCTGCCATTCGTTGGGCAGCAGCGCAACCGTCGCGGTAATGACCGCACTCGCTGTGGTAGACAGGTTCGTAATGGTAACGGTCGGCACCATGTTCGCTGAGAGCGCAGTGACGATGGACAGTCCGCTGTCTTCGATGCGTGCGAACGAACCCCGGCTCGTGCTGGTCGGTTTGAGGTACATCCCCAGGGTGAACGACGCACTGCGCACCGTTTGATTGAGTTCGACGCCGTCGGTGATTTCGCGCAATACCAACGCGTTGCCCACGAAGCCGTTGGTTGATTCAGGGCAGGTTACTCCGACTGCAGTGTCACCACCATTACAAATCTGACTGCGTGCTCCCGCGATTGCGTCGAGCAATGGGAGTTGCGTCTCGTCGAGGGTGTAGTATGCCGTGGCACTCGTGCCGAGCGTGTCACCACTGGTGGACCCGTCCTGGCGGAGGACCAAGCGCGACGTTACAAGCTTGGTGCCACTGCCTGCGGCAATGTCCCGGCCATCAAGGTCTGTTGGGCTGATGAGTGCTTGCGAGACCACGAGGTCGTCGATATAGCCGCGGAAGTAGTCTTCGCGTGCGTCGGTGCTGGCCGAGGTATAGCTCGCGCCAATCACCAGATTTTTCACCAAGATTGGTGGTGCGTTCAGCCCGACCAATGTCGAGGTAATCACGGACATCGTCGTCGAGTTGGTGCCGACACCGAGGAGCAACGTGCTGCGGTCTTCGTTGACCAAGATGCGTTGCCAGCTATTGGCAGGGACATTATTGACCGCAATGGTCTTGGTGCCCCGTTTAGCACTGATTTTGTAGGTCGAATTGGCTGCGATGAATTCGCTCTGGATGCGGATACGTGGGTTGGCGGCGCCACCGACGCTAATCAGGGTGCCTGGCCCGGCGATTTTGGCCCAGAGTGCTATCGAATAGGTCCCGGTGATTACCGCGGCGGCATCACGGACATAGATGGATTGGTTCGGCGCGTCGATATTCAAGCGCGCACTACGGCGACCGTCTTCGATTGCGATGATGGGACAGGTGACACAGTCCGTAACAAAGCGTGAATCAGAACGGTTGTCGAAGTCACGGCTGCCGTTTTCGGCTTCGAAGTCGATACGCACACGCATGTTGTCATGCAAGTGGGCACGACCATCGTTGAAGTCCGACACACGTCCGCTGATGGTACCAGCTCCGACGAGTTGGAGTGCCGTCGTGTAGGGATCTGGTGCCACCAAGGTGACGCGGGGGGGTGATGCGTCGACTTCAATCGGATTGCTGATATTGGCGACCGAGACAGTCCGTGTATTGAGTTGCTGGTCGCGCACGGTGGCGTCGACGAGATAGAATCCCGTTGGGGTAGCAAATGGCAGGTCTATGACCGCCACCCACGTGCCGGATTGCAGCTCTGCCGCCACTGGGCCTTCGGTCAAGACACGACCGCCTTGGTCGCGAATGGTGACCGTGACGTCCTTCACTCCACTCCCGGCCACACCTGCGGTGTTGGCGAGGGTCGGATCGCTGGCCGAGAGTCGCAGGGTCAGGTAGTGATGCAGTTTGTCTGCGCTGGTGACGACGGGATAGGTGGTGACTGTTTTGCCGTCTACCGTTCGGGTATTGCTCAGTAGTGCGACGGTTGGGGCCGTGTTGTCGACATACACCGACGATGTGACCGTGCGCTGATTATCGACCGAGTCATAGGCGACGGCGCTGATGCCGTACAACCCTTCGGTTTTGGTGAGGGTCTGCGTCGTATCGATGCTAAAGGTCGGACAGTATGCTACACCGGCGGTGACATCGGTACAGCGTGGTGCGCTGGTTGTGCTGGTGGTGCGGTACGGTGTCGTGGTGGTGACATCGACATTGGTGACCATACTGGTGGCATCACCCGTACGTAACCCGAGCAACAACGGTGTTGCGTTGGTGTATTCAGGCACATCGATGCTCATGGTCGGTGCATCGGCGTCGATGACGACACTGCTCAAATCGGCATGGACCACGCCTTGCGACCCTTGGCTGTACGCCGTTGCGTAGATTACGTAGTTCTTGAGGCTGGATGGCGTCAGACTGATGTCTTCGATTGATCCGTTGAATGGCTCGACAATCGTCGTCCCCGACAAGCGACCACCGATGGTGAATTTCATCGCCAGTGTAGGACTCACCGTCGTAGGGGTGGTAGTAATGAAGCTCGCGTCGAGGATGCCGTTCTGGTAAATACCTAATCCACGTGAGCCGTATGTGAACGTAATCTGGTTCCAAGACGCAGCAAGCGCCGATACGGCGGTGAACGTAGCAGATCCGATTTTGATTTGGACCTTGCCGCTGACGAGACTGACGCGCATGCCGATGGTGGTGCCATCGTCGTACGAAAAGATAGTCTGCGTCGTGGCTGGGGTCGTCGGCTTGATCATGAACCGCACAGTACCGCGGTTCGCCAAATCATCAAACAGCGTCTTGGGGCTGTTGACCAGAAGCATCGCTGTCGTCCCGTTGAAGGTCGACGTGTTGCCGGACTGGCCGACGTCCCCGCTACTCGGGCAGGTTAATCCTGTAATGCCGGTATTGAGACACGTCGCACTGAACGGGGTCGTGCTGCCACCCGCACGAGCAGGGTCGATGTCAGGCACGAAGCTGGTGACCGTTGTCCCGGTCCCTTGGACCGAAGTGCCGTTGACCGAGACTGCGGGGGCAATTGTTTCGATGGTTTGTTCGAACTGCAGATTCCAGCGTGGTGCTGCATTACGCATGCCGGTAATCTGGTCGTTGCTTGCAACGTATGGCAGGATGCGCAGGTCGTCCATGTCGCCCACATAGCCCATCCCAATGAGGGTCGCCCGACTGGTCGGGGTCACTGCGGCGCCGTCGGCGACCGCGAAGACTTCATTCCTGGCCATGTTTTGGTCGTAGATCCCTGATTGCTCGAGGTCGGTAGTACTCAGCACTTCGTCGTAGAGTGCGACGTCGTCCATTGCACCTTGGTAGCGCGCCCAAGACGCGTTATACCACGTCAGT
>CAIPUQ010000005.1 GCA_903868295.1 uncultured Roseiflexaceae bacterium | reverse complement strand
GCAAGGCAAAAACGACGACGCACTGGCGGGCTTTGCCGCTGCCCGGGCAGCCGGGTACGACGTGTCGAGCGTCGATTCGTGGCAAAGTTATCTCTATCTGGTCGTTGGCGACATTGCCCAGGCCCGGACCATCACCCAAGCATGGGTGACCCGCGAGCCCGCATCACCGACCGCGTTGGGGACGATGATCGCCGTGACCGCCGCCGAAACAGATCCGGCAGCAGTCGGTGCCGCTACCAAGGCCTTGCGTGATAGCTCCATTGCATCGGTTGCTGCTATTCGTGCCAAGGGCAATGAGCCCGACGAAGACTTCTTCTATGCTATCGACGAGGCAGCCGACATCGTCACCGAGCTGCGTGACAGCGAGCCCATCGCCGGCGCACCAGAACGCAGTGCAGAGCAGGCAACTGCCATCGACGCAGCAATTGCTGATGTGCGCTCACTGGCCACTACGCTGGCGTTCCAGCTGACACCGAGTGCCGGCACACTGCAAGAGTTGGTGTTGGGCACCAAGGATGAGGGCGATGCATTCGTCGCATCAGATGCCTTCGACAACATGTCGTTTGACGGCATCCCGTTGACGATCGAAGCAACTGCCACTGCCGTGCCACAGGGTGCGCATGTGCTGGTGAAGTTCTTTTCGGATGGGTACGAAGACGAATCGTTGCGCTACATCGGTGAGTGGGACCAGGCCAGCGATGGAGTGGCCGCCATTGATGTCCCCATCGACCTCGGACCTTCGTATGTCTTGCCCGAGGGGAACTACGCCGTCGAGGTTTATATCGACGGAACCCTCCAGGGCGCACGCATGGAGTTCGTCGTCGAATAACACGCACTGCAACGAACCGGCCCCCACGTGCGCAGCACGTGGGGGCCGGTTTTTGGTAGCTAGATGATGCGTTGGCCGAACAAACTGGCGGTCAGATCGACGGCCAATTCGGCGGTGCGATTGTACTGATCGAGGATGGGATTGACTTCGACGAGGTCGAGGGCGCGTACACGGCCGTCGTCGCAGAGCAGCTCCATGATCAGATGCGCCTCGCGGATGCTCAGACCACCGCTGACCGGTGTGCCCACGCCTGGGGCAATGGTCGGGTCGAGCGAATCCATGTCGAAGCTGACATGCAGGCTGGTACAATCGGCGAACTGTGCCTGAATGGCCTTGTGCAACGCCGGGATGCCCTGTTCGTCGATATCGCGCATCGTATAGACAGTAATCCCACTGGCACGCAAGGCCAGGCGTTCGTCGCGGTCGAGGTCGCGGATCGCCAGCATGATGATGTCGCGTGCAGCCAGTGCCGTTGCACCCATGCGCAATGGCGCTGGGCACATCCCCATCAGACTGGCCACCACCATGCCGTGGACATTGCCCGACGGCGAGGTGCTGGGAGTGTTGAAATCCGCATGGGCGTCGACCCACAGCACACCGGTGCGACCAGGCCGGGTCAGTGAGCCCGCGACGGTCCCCAAGGCACAGCTGTGATCGCCGCCGAGGAAAATTGCTACCGCGTCGGCTGCGATGGTTGCCTGCATCGCCGCATACGCAGCGGCAGCGATGGCTGCGACGCCTGCGGCATGATGGGCGTTGGCAAGGTGCGCATCAGCAGTGTGTGTGCCTGCCGTGGTGTCGATGTTGCCGGCGTCGTCGACCGCATAGCCGAGGGCTCGGAGGCGCTCGGCCAGCCCCGCGTAGCGGATGGCACTAGGACCCATATCGACGCCGCGCCGGTTTTGGCCGATGTCCATGGGCAGGCCATGGATCCGAATCTGCGCTCCCGTCATGTGTTCCTCCTTTGCGCACCTCTATCGTCGCATGGTTTTGGTGGGTCGCCGCAGCTGTCGTCTACACATGATTGTTGGTCCGCACGAACCCTTTTTCCCATCATACGCTCAATCACACGAAAAAACACCCCGAGCATGTGCTCGGGGTGTCTGGCGTCAACGGTACTTACTCGATGGTGATGTCGAGCGCGATGACGGTGCCCATTGGGCTGGTGATGGTGACGGCAGCAGCGCCGGCTTTGATTGCTTGGAAGCCTGGGTTCGTCTCGTAGGTGTCTTGGGTGCCGCCTTGTGACACCGTCACGAGGTCGGGGGTGGAGGTTTCGACGGTCCAGCCTTTGGATTCGCCGGTGAAGACGACGGTTTCATTGACTTTGACCGATGCGGGTACGTCGCCGCTGATGCCCTCGCCCGCAATGACGATCATGATGGGGGGCAATGCCTGGCTGCCGTTGTCTGGAGCGGGTGCGGTCGCGCCACATGCGCTCAGGGCGAGGAGGGTAGCGCCGCCAATCAGGGCGCTGACGAAGGTACGACGGTTCATTGATGATTCCTTCTGCACAAAATAGCCATGTACTGAGTATAGTGCAGTGACGATTCAGAATGCAAATGTGTTCAATTCTCCACATGCATCGTTGGCCACGTCTGATTCGGTGCGGTATTCATCTGCTGATGCGTGCAGCGTTTGTGGTTGCATGTTGGGGGGAAAGTCGCTAGAATACTATGACATACAGCAACCCCGAAGCCGGCCATTGGCGGCTTTTTTTGACCCCCTCAACGCGACATTCGGTGGAGCAGCCCGTGAATTTGCCCAAAACGTGGAATAGTGTGCTCGGCGCGCTGGAGCTTCAGCTGCCGCGGAGCGAATACAATACATGGCTGCGTCGTACTGAGCTGGTGCACCTCGACGGCAACATCGCCGTCGTCAGTGTCAGCACGCCGATGCTCCGCGAGGCCGTCGAGTCGCGCTACAGTGGCATGATAACGACAATCCTCAAAGACGTCCTGGCGTATTCGGTGCGCGTGCGCGTCGTCGTCGGTACCTATACACATACCGATGGGAGCGTTACCAAGAGTAGCACGACCAACAAGTTGCCCATAATACGTGACGAGGACCTGCCGGTCGATGACAGCCAGGACGACCTGCTCAAGCCACAGACCGTCAGTGCGAGCGTCGAGCCAACCAAACCGGTGCGGGGCAGCGATCAGCCCGCCACCAAGCCCAAAATGCTGGGCAAGCAGTTTACGAACGACGACAGCCCGCAGCAGATCGACTTCTTGAGCACGGCCGCCCGTGGCATGCTCAATCAGCGCTTTACGTTTGACCGCTTTATCATCGGTTCGAGCAATCGGCTGGCGAGTGCGGCCTGTATGGCAGTGGCCGACCATCCTGCACAAGCGTACAACCCGTTGTTTTTGTACGGCGGTGTCGGTCTGGGCAAAACCCACTTGTTGCACGCCATCGGCAATGCGGCATTGTCGCAGAATCCCGATATCAACGTGCTGTATGTGTCGAGCGAAAAGTTCACCAACGACTTGATCAACGCCATTCGCCGGCAACAAACCGAAGAGTTCCGCAATCGCTATCGCAATATCGATATTTTGCTGATCGACGACATCCAGTTCATTGCCGGCAAAGACGCCACCCAAGAAGAGTTCTTCCATACCTTCAATACCCTGCACACCGCCGGCAAGCAGGTGGTGATGACGTCGGATCGCCCTCCCAAAGCAATTTTGACCCTCGAAGAACGCCTGCGCTCGCGGTTCGAATGGGGGCTGATTGTCGACGTGCAATTGCCCGATTACGAGACCAGGATTGCCATTTTGCGCACCAAGGCCGAGCAGATGACGGTCGATGTGCCCGCTCCGGTCATCGAGTTTTTGGCGCAACGCATCCAAAGCAATATCCGCGAGCTCGAGGGCAGCCTCAACCGCGTGGTAGCCTTTGCAAAGATGAACGGGACGGCCATCACGGTCGAGGGTGCCCAAACGGCACTCAGTGATCTGCTCGATACGCGCTCCAAAAAGCGGGTCACCGCAGATGTCATCGTGCGGACGGTGTGCGAGTTCTACGGCATCGACCTCAAGACCCTACAGGGCCGCGGTCGGAGCCGCAACATTGTGATGCCGCGTCAGATTGCGATGTATTTGTTGCGTGAAGAAACCGATGCCAGCCTGGTCGACATCGGCGTG
>CAIPUQ010000004.1 GCA_903868295.1 uncultured Roseiflexaceae bacterium | reverse complement strand
GCCAAACCGTAGGTATACGCATCGGTATGGTCTTCCATCACGCGGCAGGCGGCCCACAATATCCGCTGGCTGAGCTGTGCCCGGGCATCGGTGTGCGCCATTTGGGCATGCACACACCCGCGCAACACGCTGTGTTGGCGCCAGCTGTTGTCACCTACGGCGGTCACCAAGCCATGCTGCTCGAGGCGCGTCAGGATGCCCGTCATCACTTCGGGGCTGAGCTCCCATGCACGGGTCAACAGCGCGAGTGGGATGTCTTGGTCGGCCGCCGTACAGGCAATCGACCCCAATACCTGTCGCTCGAGCGGGTGCAGCGCGGTGTAGATGTGTGCAATCAGCAGACTCTTGTGCGCGCCCGTCGCAACCGGTCGCTGCAACAGCAGTGGAAACACCGCATCGACGCTCTGCGCACAGAGTTCTGCTGCTTCGACCGCCCACCCTGCCGGATCGTGGGTCAGATTGGCCAGGTAGCGACTGACTTGGTCGACGGCCAGCGGGTACCTGCCGAGGTGTGCGGCGAGGTGCGCGGGCCATTCCCAGTCACGTAGCGTCGCGACCGGCACATCCAGGATGACCGCCATCGCAGCCAGCGCCTCGTCTTCGTCATAGACGTCGACCTGCACAATCGGTAGCTGCAGATCCGCGGCGCATGCGTCGTCGCGCGTGGTGATAATCAGATGGGCGTGGCCGGGCAATGCATCACGCAGCACTGCAACATGATCGGCGGCACAGACGTCGTCGAGGATCACCAACATGCGCGGCGCAGGCTGCCACACGGTACGAACCATGGCTGCGTCGACATGCACCCCTGCCGGCAAGAGTGCGAGGTCTGTCGCACGGGTGAACCAGCCATCCAACACCAATGCCGGCGCAGCATCGGGATCAACGTGCGGACCCATGGTGGCCCACACAACGCCTCCTGGGTACTGCTCGATACTCTGCCGGCCAAACGCCGCTGCCAACGTACTTTTGCCGACACCAGGCACCCCCCGCACCACAATCTGCCCATGCCGCTCGAGCAGCGTCTGCATTGTCTGCGCCAGCCGGGTCCGTTCTATTGCACTGTCGCCGAGCCGCAGGTCGGGTGGGTGTTGCCACTGGACCAGCCCACGGGCCGTCCCCAAGGTAAAGGTATAATCTGGGTAGACAATTAATCCCATGTTCATCCTCCGCTCCCGCAGTTTTACGTATTATCGTCGCAAAATCACCACGTGTGTGTGGTGTGACCACGGCGCTGAGAGGTCCATATGTTTGATTGGGACTCGTATCTCCAAGCATTGATTGCCTGGGCGCGCCAGCTCTGGGAGTGGCTTGTCCTACAGGGTGCAGCAATCCGCAGCTGGGATCTAATCACCATCCACAATGCCATCTATGCACGCGTCATGAACGCCACCCCGTACGAACAGACCATCGCGGGCGGGGTCGTCGCTTCAATCGTGGTATTTGGTATTGTCATGCGCTGGTGGGCCGGTCGTGTCTACCGCGACCCCGCGTTGGCACAGGCCGCATTGCTGGCAGAGGTGTCGCTCCTCATGACCCAATTGCGTGGCCGCGCCCGGCGCCCTGCGACCAAGACCTATCGCACCCTCAAACGACGCATCACGCGCAGTCGGCGCATCTTCGATGACGCGACTGCCGAGCGCCTATGGGCACAATGGAAGCAAGCAGACCGCGAGGTAACGACCCTGTTGACCACACTGCGTCGATCCAAACGCCATGTCGTCCGCGTCGAGCAATACCAACACCTCTCGACCCTGCGCGATACACTCCATACACTCGTCCACAGTACCGACAGGTAGCTATTTGGTAAAAACACCAAATATTTCTGCTTCTCTTCTTGATATTATTGCTATATTGGTAAGGAGGATGCTATGAACGATGTCTGGCAGTTTTTGTCCGACGCTGCGACGTTTTTCGCAAATCTCTGGTCGTGGGTTGTCTATGGCTGGCGGTTGTCGGCCGCTTGGTGGGAGACGTCAGTCGTCCCTACGTATGTGTCTCTCAAAGAACTCCCCTGGAGCGATGTCAACGGATATTCTGCATTGCTGTACACCAACATCACCGGTGTTGCAGCATTTATTAGCTCGTGCTTGACCATTTATGGTGTTACCTTATATCGCCGCAAGACAAATAATTTCTTGGTCGAGAAAAGATACGACGCACTCCACCAAGTGCATTCGCTAGCAACTGGCCTGTACTCAGAGGTGAACCTTGCACAAAACGAAGAAAATATCGAAGACGCACGTAGATTATTGATGAAAAGCTTTTTCTCTCATAAATACCTTTTTGACAAAGGTCTCGCGGCTGAATTGCATGATCAGTGGTCGGCCATAAACAAAATGACCCATGAGTTTCTCAGATTTTCACGTGCTGCCGATGCTCCCGCTCCGAAGCCCCAGGAACAAAAACCCACAACCCCGCTGCCAGAAAAACGCGATGCGCCTACAACCAAAGGAGCACTTCTGGCCGAAATAGATACTTTCACAAAAATTCTGCAAAAACATGCAGGAGCGTTGATGAAAGAGTTGGATTCAAACCGTCGATTGCCGAACTTACAAAGCTGATTCGAAAAATCTGGTTACAACAGAGATTAGATTGAAGCTGGTCTGATTTTGAACGTCAGTGCATACGGCCCCACTGGTCTGTGTGGCAGTGTCACGATCAATCCGTCGTCACCATGCACCCACTCCAGCGCGCCGTCATGCCCCAGTAAATCGACCGACGCTATCGGGCCGATCCGCCCACGGGCCAACCCGAGCGCCGGCAGCACTGCGGTCGCGCCGGGCCAGGCCAGCACCATCGCATAGACGGTACGATCGTTGCGTGTATAGCGGATATCCTGCCCGCCAAACGGGGCCCGGGCGGTGTCGCTGAAGGCACCCTCTGCCACTGCCGTCGGACCTTCGCCGTAGATGTGCCATGGCGTCGTGGCATAGATGGCTTCGCCATTGACGCGCAGCCAAGCGCCGATTTCACGCAGCAGATACTGCTCGTGTGCGGGGATGGTGCCGTCAGCCTTGGGTCCAATATTGAGCAACAATGCGCCGTTTTTGCTGACCACGTCGATCAAATCGCCGATCAAATCCGCCGGCGTTTTGTAGTCTTGGGCGTCGGTATAGCCCCAGGCGTTCTTGGCAACCGACGTGTCGTTTTGCCAGAAGGAGGGCGCCACGTCACGCACCTGTCCGCGTTCGATGTCGTAGACGGCACTGCCGGGGGCAAACGCGTCGTATTTGTAGTTAATCGCCACACCCTTGCCCCACTCGACCCCGCGGTTGTAGTAGTGTGCAGCGAAGCGTTGCGTGTAGGGTTTGAAGCGCTCGTGGATAATCCACCAGTCGAACCAGACCAGCTGTGGTTGATATCGGTCGACCAACTCGATACAGCGGGCCAGCCAATCCTCCAAAAACGCCTCGTCGGGCTGCTCGGGCGAGTCGACCACTGCCCAGTCGGGTGGTTCGGGTTGTGCTGGGCCGTACAGGGTGTCGTAGCGCGGGTCGTTGACATCGCTGTCGAACAAGCGCCCACGGTTGAAAAAAAACCAATGCTCGGCGCGGTGACTCGACACCCCAAAAATCATCCCGTGTGCCCGGATAGCCGTGGCCAGTTCGCCGATGACGTCGCGCTTGGGGCCCATGGCAACGGCGTTCCACGGGTTGAGTGCCGTGTCGTACATCGCAAAGCCGTCGTGGTGCTCTGCCACCGGCACCACAAAGCGCGCACCCGACGCCGCAAACAATTGTGCCCAGGCAGTTGCGTCGAACTGCTGGGCACCAAACAAGGGGATGAAATCTTTGTAGCCGAACGTCGCCTGTGGACCGTATGTCGCGATGTGATGGTCGTATTCGCGGCTCCCCTGCATGTACATATTGCGCGGGTACCACTCACCACCAAATGCAGGCACGGCGTATGGTCCCCAATGAATGAATATCCCGAACTTGCCGTCCCGATACCACTGCGGTACGGTGACGCGCTGCAGTGACTCCCATGTCGGGCGGTACGGCTGTTCGGGATGCTCCATGTTAGTCTGCGCTCGAACCCGAGTCCCCAGCATCGCTCGGTGCTGCTGCTGCATCGGGCTCGCTGTCGACCGGTGCGACGACCACGGGGTCGGTGCTGGCTGCGGCCGTTGCAGGCAAGGGGTCGAGGGCACCTGGTCGAATCGACCGTTCGAT
>CAIPUQ010000003.1 GCA_903868295.1 uncultured Roseiflexaceae bacterium | reverse complement strand
TCGAGCCCAAGGAAGTTCTCGGGCGTTGCATACTCGTAGTGACTCATCGGTCCTCCCCTGTCTAATCCGACGAATTGTACCATGTGGTGAAAGAACGGTGTGTATGCAGCCCATTGATGCCTCATTCTGGCGCGACATCTCCTCCCCCAATCGGGCTGATCTCGAGGCGCTCGCGATCAACGATTTGGTCATCGACGATATCCTGCACGGTGGGCAACGCACCAAAATCGAACGCTATGCCGACGGGGTGTTCTTTGTTTTCTATGCGTTCACCTTCGATACGCGTGATGCGCTCGAACTCATCCCGGTCCCGATTTATGTGTTTGTGACACCCCAACACCTCTACACCATTCACCACGGCGACGTCGAGCTTATTCGCATCGCCCATGCACGCTGGCGGACGCACATCACAACACGCAGTGATTCGTATGGTGATGTTTTGCACAGTGTGTTGGACATCATCGTCGACAGCTATTTCCCGCTCATTGACGATATCGGCGATTATGTCGAAAAAGTAGAATTAGCGGTGTTGATGGGCACCAATACCAACGATTTGCGGACGGTGCTGCATCTGAAACGGACCTTGCTCGAGTTACGGCGCTATGTCGCCCCCGCGCGTGAGGCGCTCAATGCCTTGTTGCGCGGTGACATGCTCACCCTCGACCAGGCGGGCATTATGCAGATGCAAGATGTCTATGATCATGTCTTGCGCACGGTAGATGCGATTGACTTGCATCGGGACATGCTCGCTTCGATTCTCGATGTGCATCTGTCGGTGCAGTCCAACAAACTCAACAACGTCATGAAGGTGTTGACCATTGCGTCGGTTATTTTGATGGTGAATTCGTTGATAGCGGGCATCTATGGCATGAACTTTGCGCATATGCCCGAGCTGGCCTGGGGCTATGGGTACTATTTTGCATTAGGGTTGATGGTGATAGCGAGCAGTACGGTCTTTGTGCTTTTTCGCCACATGGGGTGGCTTCGTGGCGACGATATGCGCTGAGGCTAGCGCATGTCGTAGATATGGCCGTGATCGACCCGCAAGATGTGTGCCGATGCCAAAAAGTCGGCGCTAAAATCCCCCACGCCCGTCGCGGTCAGGATGGATTGCTGGTTTGGCTCTGCAATGAGTGCCAATACATGTAATCGGCGGAGTGCATCGAGCTCTGATAAGACATCGTCGAGTAGCAAAATAGGCCGTTCGCCACTCCGAGCATGCATCACTGCCACTTCGGCCATTTTGAGCGCGAGCACCGTACTGCGTTGCTGGCCGCGCGAACCAAATGTCCCCAAATCGACACCCCGGTCGTGCACCACGATATCGTCGCGGTGCGGCCCGACTGTTGTCTGGAGGCGCGCGATGTCTTCGCGCTGGCTGGACCGATAGGCTGCGAGCAGTGCCTGTTGTGCGTCCGCTTGGGTATCCCACTCTGCTGCAAGGTTGGGGGCATAGCGTGCTTCCAATGCGGTGTCAGGCTGGCTAATTGCGGCGTACGTTTGCGCAGCGGAGCGACTTAACTCGCTGAGTGCACTCCGGCGTTGAACCATGATAGCCGCACCTGCTTGGGCGGCTTCTTCGTCCCAAAATGCAAGTTCGCTGGCCGGATTGCGCGGTGTCGACCCTTTCTCTCGCCAGAGCCGCAACAGGCTGTTGCGTTGGGTGATGACTTTGGTGTAGTGATTGAGTGTGCGTAGGTAGGTGCTGTCG
>CAIPUQ010000002.1 GCA_903868295.1 uncultured Roseiflexaceae bacterium | reverse complement strand
TGCCACCACCAACGGCCAGCGCCGCGTGACAACCCACGGCCGACTCAATCCCAATGCAGCCAACAACGCCAAACCGAACGTCACGATCCAACCCCAGCGGGCTGGTACGCGCAATGCGCTATACCCGGGGACTGCCGCAATCCAGCGTGCAAACGGCACATCGATCCCGGCGCCACCATCCCACAGACGCACGACAGAGCCGCTGGCCAGTACGACGCCCATGACAGCCACCAGCAGCCACAGCCAACGGGTCGCGTTCCGCACCCCCAGGCCGAGCACTGCACCAATGGCGAGGAGCATCCCAGGTGCGAGGACCAACTCCGGGCGCCCCGTCACCCACTCCCCAAAGATCCACGGCCACAGGGGGTGACCCTTGGGCACAGCCCACCACGCCTGGAGCGGGGCAGACCAGTTGGCCAACTCGACCAACGAACGCGTCACGGCAGTCGTGCGTTGTACTTGCAGATACGGCCATAGACTGGGCAGCATCGCCACCGCCGCGACACCCGCCAAAACTACCAGTCGGAGGGCACCTGCCATGCGCTGGGCAGGTGCAGCGTGCATCAGGCTGTGTGTGGCGACTAGGGCAAGGACCGGCAGCATCATAAAACCGTGATAAATACTCAGCCCAAATGCACCTGCCAGCACCAACACGACCCCGAGTGCCGGCCATGACCACCATCGCGGCGACCGTGTTGCGTGCCGGAGCCAGAGGACCGCCAGTGGCAGCATCCATGTCGCCAGCATCTGCAAATGGGTGACCTGTGTCGTGCGGAATGTCCCAAATCCGACCGCAAGCCCCACCAGCAATGCCGGCCAGCGGGCTGCCCCAATATCACGTGCTAGTGCACGCATTGCCCACACCGTCAGCACTGCAGACCCGACGACAGCAGCATTGAGGATGAGTGCAATCGGGACACCCAGCCAAATCAACGGTGCGGATACCAGCCCCAGCGGGGCTAGATGGTCGCTATACGCCAGGGTGTAGTCGTACGGGGCAAACTGCGGGGCATGCCAGACTGCCAGTGGTTGGTTCCACAAGGCTTCGCTCCACCACCACAACGTCCAATAGTGGAGCTGGGTGTCAGGATTGGCAACCACTCGATCAGCACCCGCCCACAGCACATCGCGGAGTTGCACCACGGCAACCAAAATCGTCACCAGCACCTCGAGCCATGCCTCGCGCACACGGGTGCGCAAGGAACGTGACAACGCAGGGGCTGGTGACGGTAGCGACATGGCGGCGGGTCCCATCTTAGGTGGTGTAGTGGGCGTTGACTTCGACGTATTCTTTCGAGAAATCACAGGTCCACATCGTCGTCGCTGCACTGCCCAAGCCTAGATCCAGCGTGATATAGACGAGCTCGCGATTGAGCAGCTGCGATGCAGCATTCAAATCGGCAACCAACGGCATCCCTGCGGCGACCAGGCGAATCTGCTCAGCGCCCAACCCAAAATCAAGGGTCAGTCGCTCGGGATCAATGGCAGCACCACTGTACCCCGCCGCACACACCACGCGCCCCCAGTTTGGATCATTGCCGTGGATGGCAGTTTTGACCAGTGGCGAACACGCAATGCTGTCGGCCACCCGATGCGCCATTGCGCCGTCGACGGCACCGGTGATGCGGATTTCGACCAATTTTGTGGCGCCTTCGCCGTCACGGGCGATTTTCTTGGCGAGGTCCATACACACCTCAGCCAGTAGCGCGACAAACGTGTCGAACGAATGGGTATCGATGGTCGCGCCCGACACGCCCGATGCGAGGAGCAACACAGTGTCGTTGGTGCTCATGTCGCCGTCGACGCTGATGCGATTAAAACTCTGGTCTGCGACTGCCTTGACGGCGCGCTGGAGAAGCTCGGGGGCACAGGCGGCGTCGGTGGTTATCACCGACAACATGGTTGCCATGCCCGGATGAATCATGCCGGCGCCTTTGGCCATACCGGCCACGGTGACGGTTTTGCCGGCAATCGTGCCGCTGGCGGTTGCCCGCTTGGGGCGCGTATCGGTCGTCATGATGGCCTGCGACGTGCGTATTGCATCGCGCACCATCGAAGAAGTCGTCAAGGCACGGATGCCTGCGCTGACCTTGGTCATATCGAGTTGACGGCCGATAACGCCGGTCGAGAGCACGAGCACTTCGTCGGCGCGTGCACCGATACCCTCGGCCACGAGTTCGGCCATCCGCTGTGCATTCTGCGCACCCTCGGTCCCGGTGCAGGCGTTGGCACAACCCGAATTGGCCACTATCGCCCGCATGCGGCCGGCCGACGTCGCCAACACCGCCTGGTCGTACAACACCGGCGCCGCTTTGACTCGGTTGGTGGTGAACACTCCCGCGGCAGTACACGGCGCATCGCTGACGATGAGTGTCAGGTCGAGTGCGCCGTCTTTTTTGAGTCCAGAGGCCGTTGCCGCAGTCCGGAATCCGGGGGCGAGCAGAAATGCATCAGTCATGGTTTATTTCCCGTCCACCAATGCCTGCACCTTCATGGGCAGACCAAAGATCTTGATGAAGCCCGCAGCGTCTTGTTGGTTGTATGACTGGCTCATCGTGAAGCTCGCGATGTCGGGGTTGTACAACGTGCGGTCTGCTTTGCGGCCGACCAAGATGGCATTACCCTTGTACAGCTTGAGGCGCACCACACCGGTGTTGTTCTCTTGCGTGATATCAAAGAATGCCTGCATTGCACGGCGCAACGGCGTAAACCACTGCCCGTAATACACCACTTCGGCGTAGCGTTGGGCCACGACGTCTTTGTAGTGCAAGGTGTCGCGGTCGAGGGTCAACTGTTCGAGTGCCTGATGGGCGACCCGAATCAACGTACCACCGGGAGTCTCGTAGACGCCGTGCGACTTCATGCCGACGAGGCGGTTTTCGACCAAGTCGATACGACCGATGCCGTGCTTAGCACCCAGGTTGTTGAGCGCGGTCAGCAGTTCAACCGGGCCGAGACGCTTGCCATCGATCGAGACAGGAACACCCTTTTCGAAGGCAATTTCGACATATTCAGCCTTGTCTGGTGCGTTCTCGGGCGACACCGACAGGGTATGCATGACTTCTTCGGGCTCGTTCCACGGATCCTCGAGCACGCCGCCCTCATGCGACATGTGCCAGATATTGCGGTCACGGCTATAGATCGACTTCAACGTGGCAGTGACTGGCACATTGTGCTCGGCGGCGTAGTCGAGGGCGTCTTCGCGGGAGCGAATGTTCCACTCGCGCCACGGGGCAATGACCGTCAGCTGCGGTGCAAAGACCATGTAGGTCAGCTCGAAGCGGACCTGGTCGTTGCCCTTACCGGTGCAGCCGTGGGCGAGTGCGTCACAGCCTTCGAGCAGAGCCAATTCGGCCTGGCGCTTGGCAATCAGCGGGCGGGCTACCGAGGTGCCCAACAAATAGAGGCGCTCGTAGCTCGCACCCGATTGGATCAGGGGGAACAAATAGTCTTTGACGAACACTTCACGCAGGTCTTCGACATAGCACTTCGAAGCGCCCGACGCAATTGCTTTGGCTTCGAGACCTTCGATTTCGTCGTCTTGACCGAGGTGACTACAATAGCAGATCACTTCGGGGTTGCCGTAGTTCTGCTTGAGCCACGGCACAATGATGCTGGTGTCGAGTCCGCCTGAATACGCCAGCATGACCTTCTTGACTTTCGGACGTTCCATTGCCCTACTCCTTTATGTAAATAAAAGCTCAACATCGGCACGGGTCAGCGTCTTGATACCCCCGCGTTCTGGTGTGATGAGCTGACTTACCAACTCGCGTTTGCGCTCTTGGAGCTGCAAAATCTTCTCTTCGACCGAGTCACGCACCACCATCTTGTAGACCATCACGGGGCGGGTTTGCCCAATGCGATGGGTCCGATCAGTTGCCTGCATTTCGACGGCCGGGTTCCACCACGGATCAATATGTATGACATAGTCTGCAGCAGTCAGATTGAGACCAACCCCACCAGCGCGCAGACTAATGAGAAAAAACGGATAGCGTGTATCGTTCTGGAACGCGTCAATGATGCTCTGTCGATCGCGGGTGCGCCCATCCAGGTAGGCATAGGCAATGCCCCGTTCGTCGAGTGCTGTCCGTACAAGGGTCAACATTTGGACGAACTGCGAAAAGACCAACACACGATGACCCGCTGCTTTGAGCGACTCGAGCGTGGCCAACAACGCCTCGAACTTGCCCGAACCCCCGGCACTACTCGGATCGATGAGGCGTGGGTGATTACATATCTGCCGTAACCGCAACAACCCTTCGAGCATCTTGACGCGCGCTTGTTGCGGTCCAGCGCTGTCGATCATGCCCAGCAACAACGCCCGATAGTGATCGCGCTGCGTGGTGTAGAGTCGGCGCTGTTCGGGCTCCATGTCGCTCATTAGGATGTGTTCGGTGCGCGATGGCAAGTCGGGGGCGACCTGGTCTTTGGTGCGCCGCAGAATAAACGGGAACGTCAGCCTGCGCAACAACTTCAACGCTCCTTCACGCCCTTCACCCTCGCGGGCAAACGTGTCGCGGAACGCCTCGGCGGTCCCCAGCAAGCCGGGATTCAAGAACGCAAACTGTGACCAGAGCTCGACGGCGTTGTTCTCGATGGGAGTGCCAGTCAAAGACAATCTGCGGTCACCCTGCAAGCGACGCACCGCACGGGCCGTCTCGGCAGCAGGATTTTTGATTGCCTGCGACTCATCCAAAATCACATACTGAAAGCGATACCCTGCCAAAAATTCTATGTCGCGCAACATGGTCCCATAGGTGGTCAACACCACGTCATACGAGTCAAACGGCACGGCATCTTTGGCACGACCTTGGTCGATGTGCGTCAACAACGTCAAGCTCGGGGCAAATGTCGCGGCTTCGCGCAGCCAGTTATAGACCAACGAACGTGGCAGCACGATCAAAATCGCACGCGCTCCTGGAGTTCGTTCGCGCAACGAGAGGATGAACGCCAGCGTTTGAATGGTTTTGCCGACACCCATATCGTCTGCCAAACACCCGCCAAAGCCATACCGATTGAGAAAATGCAGCCAATCATAGCCGGCTTTTTGGTACGAACGCAATGTCCCGCGGAATCCCTCGGGCAGTGGTTGGTCCTCGATGTGCTCAAACAGTCTGAGTTGCTCGCGGCGCTCTTCGAACCTCGCATCGACCTGCGCACGCTGGGCCTCTTGGACCAATTGATCGACAATCGCCGTCTGCGCTGCCGCAAACCGCAATCGACCGTCGCTTTCGGTCCCCATTGCCAACAACGGCGCTAATCGATGCGCCAGTTCGTTCGGCACAAATCCAATCGTTCCATCCGGTAGCAAAATGTAGCGCTCGCGGCGCAACACCGCGCGTCGCACGACGGCCACATCGACCGACAAATCGCCGAAGTTGACCACCGCCGACACATCAAACCAGTCAATATGCGATTGCACGGTAACGGCGAGTTCGGGGATGTCCGTCCGCAACTGGACCGATGTCAACGCATCTTCGCCGCGGATCTGCAGACCATGTGAGGCCAGAACACCGACGACGCGCATCAGAAAATCACGGACAGGGATAGTTTTTCGCAGGCGGAACGAGCCATCCTCGGACATGCGCAAGCCCTGTTGCTCGAGGAGCGCAACACAGTCGCGTTCACTGTCTGTGAGCCGGGTAATACGCACCAAATGGAGTTCTTCGCTGCCATGCAAGACTGCTTCGGCAGGGTAGTGCTGGTCAAACGGCAATTCATAATTACCATAGGCAAATGCCAACCGCACCACCACACCTGCGTCGTGTTCGGCAACCGTGATGTTGCCGACGGGTTCGTCTTTGACCTCATCCCAACGCACTGCAGAGCCACACAACGGCACACGCAGGGCGAGCTCGAGCAGCCGCTGATCAAAGCGCTCACGATCTTCGGCTCGCACCCGCAGTGCGGGCGTTTGCAGGAGGTGATCGACCAGGCTTGTACGTTCGCCGATGCACACCAGCGTGGCACCGGTCCACAGCCAATGTGGACTAAACGGCAGCAACGTCCGATTCGCTTGATCGACAATGATGCTCCGATGCGCGCTGTATACGATGCTTTGCAAGAGGAGGTCTGCCCCGTCTTCGTCACAGGACAATTGCAACTCGCCTGGCTCGCCATAGATGTGCACCGGATGTCCAAAAGACAATCCGTCGCGTGCGACATAGATCGTCTGGTCGACAAGGAGCGCGAGTGCTGCTGCATAGAGCCATGCCCGCTGTCCGGGTTGAGCCAGGCTGAGCGACTGCTCGCACAGTAACGCAGCCGCCTGCAGGACAGACAACGGGCTGAGCGGATACCCCGCCGGTGTCGGCGGAGCCCGCAACGGGCGCACATCCGCACCCGTCCAATCGGCACGCCCTGCCCGCGGGGTCACACTCGCCGGGATAACTGCCCACCCAGCGTCACCGACACCCAGCGGATGGCTGGGTACCAAAAAGAAGCACACCACGGTGGCTGTCGGCGTCGCGGTGGTGCTGCGTGGACGATCTGAAAGGCTAAACAACGTTTCCCACGGTTGTGGCGGATTGCTGGTCATGTGCGTGTAGAGTGCACGCACTGCGGCAACTCGATGCACACACGGCCCATCATCACGATGGGCGCAATCGCACAATGTCGTCACGCGGCCCGCAATCAAGAGGGCTGTCACGCGGCGTACATCGGTGCCGTCGACGACCACCACGACCGAACTGGCAGGTTCGACCTGCTCGAGGGTCACCCCGCCGCTGGCCAGCACGGCAGTCGCCCGGCGCATCAGCGCCGGTTCGACTGCCTGCAAGAATCCATCGAGGAGTTCTGGGGTTATCAACTGCAACCGTCCGATGGTCATGCCTTATGTCCCTTGGCAATCCCATAGTGGTCCTGCAATGAACGCACCGTCAAGCTGCGTTGCTGCAACTCACGAATACCGGCCACCGTCGCAGCTGCGCCGGTCAACGTGGTCACCAACATCACCCCGTAGCGGATTGCTGCGGCGCGCAATGCTTGGCCATCGTTGTAGGCCATCGATCCCAACGGTGTGCTGATCACCAGCTGCACCATCCCCCTGGCAATCAGGTCAGCTGTGTGCGGTGAGCCGTCCGAGATTTTGTTGACGGTCGTGCAGGCAATCCCGAGACCATTCAACATCTCTGCGGTGCCACTCGTTGCATACAGCGCGAATCCCAGGTTGGTCAGATCCTTGGCGATTTTGACGATTGCGTTCTTGTCATTGTTGTTGACCGTCAGCAATGCACCGCCTTTGGTGGGGATCTTTTGGTTGGCACCCATTTCGGCTTTGGCAAAAGCCAGCCCAAAGTTTGATGCATGACCCATGACCTCACCCGTCGAGCGCATCTCGGGGCTGAGCATGATGGTGGCGCCGGGGAACTTGTCGAACGGCAACACGGCTTCCTTCACAAAGAATCCGTCGACCTTGGGCTCTTCGGTGAAGTTGAGCTCCTTGAGCGTTTTGCCTGCCGCGACCTGGGCAGCAATGCTGGCCAACGGATACCCCGTTGCTTTTGCTATAAACGGCACGGTGCGTGATGACCGCGGATTGACCTCAATGACATAGACCACGTCGTCTTTGATGGCGAACTGGACATTCATCAAGCCTTTGACGTTTAGCGCAACACCTATCCGGCGTGTCACGTCTCGGATAATCTCGAGGTGGTACGACGTAATCTTGTAGGGTGGCAATACCATGGCAGAGTCACCCGAGTGGACGCCGGCTTCTTCGACGTGTTCCATGATGCCGGCAATCACCACTTGTGTCCCATCCCCAATTGCATCGACATCGACTTCGAATGCGTCTTCGAGGTATTTGTCGATTAGTACCGGTGCACCGGCACTCACGACCGTCGCTTCGGCGATGTAGTTCTCGAACGACGCATCGTCGTACGCGATAGCCATGGCCCGACCGCCGAGCACGTAGCTGGGGCGAACCAACACGGGGTAGCCGATGCGGTGGGCTATGGTGCGGGCATCGGCCAGATTGTTGGCCATGCCGTTGGGCGGCATTTCGATGTCCATGCTGTTCAGCAATGCACCGAACCGGCCGCGCTCTTCAGCCAAATCGATGGCATCCGGCGATGTCCCCCAGATGGGCACTCCATTGGCTTCGAGGCCATGCGCCAGGTTGAGCGGGGTCTGACCACCAAACTGCACCAAGGCAGGCACGCTACGCACTGCTGGCCCAAAATCTGCACCTGCTTCACGGTCGTAGATGTTGAGCACATCTTCGAGGGTCAGCGGCTCGAAGTAGAGGCGATCGGCAGTGTCGTAGTCGGTCGACACCGTCTCGGGGTTGCAGTTGATCATGATGGTCTCGATATTGAGGTCGCGCAATGCCATACAGGCATGCACACAGCAATAGTCAAACTCAATACCCTGCCCGATACGGTTGGGCCCACCACCGATAATCATCGCCTTGGGCTTGTTGCTGACATTGGCCTCGTCACTGCCGGGTTGGCGACTGTAGGTGCTATAGAAGTACGGGGTCGACGCCTCGAACTCGGCCGCACAGGTGTCGATTTTGCGGTAGACAGGGACGATTTTGGCCTTTTTGCGGTGCGCACGCACGGCCGAAATCGTTGGTTTATCTGACAGAATTGTTGCCAATTGCGCATCCGAGAAGCCGTATTCTTTGGCAGTAAACAACAGCTCATTCGGCAAGGATGTCAGGCTGTACCCACCGAGTTCCTTCTCGAGGGCGACGATGTCTTGGAACTGTTCGACGAACCACGGGTCGAAACCCGTCCGCTCGCAGATGGACTCGAGCGAGGCCCCTGCCCGGATTTCGTCACACACACGGAAGATGCGGCGTGGGGTTGGGATGCGGATGTCGTCATTGCCCACCATTTTGACCTGATTGCTCCCCACAAAGCCTGTCGCGCCGATTTCGAGGCCACGCATGGCTTTCTGGAACGCCTCGGCAAAGGTGCCACCAATGGCCATCACTTCGCCCACCGACTTCATCTGCGGACCGAGGATGGGATCGACGCCCGGGAACTTCTCGAAGGCCCAGCGTGGCAACTTCACCACCACGTAGTCCAAGCTGGGCTCGAATGACGCCGGAGTCAGCTTGGTGATGTCGTTGGGGATTTCGTCGAGGGTATAGCCGACCGCCAGCAACGCGGCGATTTTGGCAATGGGGAAGCCCGTCGCCTTGGAGGCCAATGCCGACGAGCGGCTGACGCGCGGGTTCATTTCGATGACCAACGGGGTGCCGGTCTTGGGGTCGACGGCAAACTGGATGTTGGACCCGCCGGTTTCGACGCCGATACGGCGAATGACCATTTTGCCCATCTCGCGCAAGCGTTGGAGCTCGCGATCGGTCAGGGTCATGGCCGGTGCAACGGTCATCGAGTCACCGGTGTGGACACCCATGGCGTCGATGTTTTCGATGGTACAGACGACCACGAAGTTGTCGACACGGTCACGCATGACCTCGAGTTCGTATTCCTTCCAGCCGATGACCGACTGTTCGATGAGTACTTGGGTAACGGGCGAAGCACGGAGCCCACGCTCCGAAATTTCACGCAGTTGGGCCTCGTCGTAGCCGATACCACCACCGCTCCCACCGAGGGTAAACGACGGACGGATGAGGACGGGATAGCCGATTTTTTCGGCCACAGCGACAGCCTGATCGACCGTTGTGACGGTCTCGCCCAAGGGCACGCCCAAACCGATTTCGAGCATGGCCTGTTTGAACAGTTCACGATCCTCGGCCAAGGCAATTGCTTCGGGCTGTGCACCCAACAGCTTGACGTTGTACTTGGTCAACATCCCCAATTCGTGGAGTTTCATGGCCAGATTGAGCGCGGTCTGCCCACCGACGGTGGGCAATATGGCGTCGGGTTTTTCTTTGATGATGATCTGTTCGACCGCCTCGGGGGTGAGTGGTTCGATGTAGGTAGCATCGGCAAACTGAGGGTCGGTCATGATGGTGGCCGGGTTGGAGTTGACCAAAATGACGCGGTATCCCTCGCGGCGCAGCACTTTACAGGCTTGTGCGCCAGAGTAGTCGAATTCGCAGGCTTGGCCGATAACAATCGGGCCCGAGCCGATAATGAGAATGCTGTGTATGTCGGTACGCTTTGGCATCGCGGCGTCTTACCCTTCCATCAACTGTACGAAACGGTCAAACAAGTACGCGGCATCATGGGGACCAGGGGCGGCTTCGGGGTGATATTGCACGCTGAACGCCTTGAGCCCCGGTGCTTCGAGCCCCTCGACACAGTTGTCGTTCAAGTTGACGTGGGTCACAGCCGACCCTGCCGGCAACGAATCGGCTTGGACCGCAAACCCGTGGTTGTGCGACGAAATCTCGACCTTGCCGTACGCCTTGACCGGCTGGTTGGCACCGTGATGACCGAAGCTCAGCTTGTAGGTCGTGCCACCCAACGCCAACCCGAGGATTTGATGCCCCAGACAGATGCCGAACAACGGCACCTTGCCGAGCAATGCCTTGGTGTTGGCGATGCCATAGGTCACCATGGCGGGGTCGCCAGGGCCGTTGGACAAAAAGACGCCATCGGGCTTCATCGCGAGCACATCAGCAGCAGGCGTCGTGGCCGGCACGACGGTGACCGTGATGTTGCGTTCGGCCAAGAGGCGCAGAATATGTTGTTTGATACCGAAGTCGTAGGCGACCACGTGGAGCGTGCGACTGGCTTTGGTGCCGCGTGACCCCAAACCCCACTCGCCGACGCCGGTGTTCCACGTATAGGACTGGGCGCAGGTCACCTGTGGGACTAGGTCGAGGCCCTCCATGGTGGGGACGCTCCGGGCCATGGCAACCAAGGTGTCGCTGTCGAGCACGGTCGACGAAACAACACCGCGCATCGCACCTGCTGAGCGGATATGACGGACCAATGCACGTGTGTCGATGCCGGTGATACCGACAATCCCCTGTGCGCGCATCTCGTCATCGAGCGACGAATCAGCCCGATAATTGCTCACGCGCGGGCTGGCTGCACGCACCACAAAGCCTGACAACCAGTATTTGCGGCTCTCGTTGTCGGCGTCGTTGACGCCGGTGTTGCCGATGTGCGGTGCGGTCATGACGACGATTTGATTGAAGTACGAAGGATCGGACAATACTTCTTGGTAGCCGGTCATTGCCGTGTTGAATACCACTTCACCGGTACGTTGACCGATGGCGCCGAATGCACTGCCGGCCCATATGGTGCCGTCTTCGAGTGCGAGCACGGCTGGTGTACGTAGGAACCCTGCCTGCATGCCTTACTGTCCCTCCCCACTGACGTCGGAACGTCGCGTGGCAAATTCGATCACGACTGCTACTTCATCACACCGTGCCTGTAACGGGCACAACACACAATCTCGCCAGACCTTCTCGGGGAATCGTTCGTGTTCGGTCACGACGAACCCTTGGCGCTCAAAAAAACTCACCGCGCGCGTCAGTGCAAACACCGTCGGATAGCCGCGCTGTTGGGCTTCACTGACCAGCGCTTGGACAATCACACCGCCGACCCCGTAGCGTCGGTATTCGGGCAACACCGCGAGCGAACGGACCTCAACGAGGGCTGGCCCCATCTCGAGCAGCGACCCAATCCCGACGACGCGACCATCGACCTCTGCAACCATCCAGTTCCCCATCGACGCCACGATATTCTCGCGCGAGCGTGGCAACAGATGCCCGAGTGCGACGTTTTCGTCGACAACAATGGTTATCGCATCGACATCGGCGATGGTCGCCAGCCGCATGTGCACGACAGTCGGTGCAGGCGGAGCAGTCGGCACGTCACGAATCGTGGTCATGCGCGACCTCCCGTCACAATAATCGTCCCCGCACGGTCACCACGTGCCAGCAGTTCGAGCCCACCTATGTCGACAATCCGTGCCTGCGCTGCTCCGGCTTCGAGCACGGCCAATGCTGCTTTGACTTTGGGGATCATCCCGCCATAGATTGCACCACTGGCTATTGCTGCCTCGATTGCCGGGGCATCGAGCTGTGCAACCACCACGCCATCGAGTTTGACACCCGGTACGTTGGTTACAAATGTGACTTCGACCGCTCCGGCACGATTATCTTGGGCTAATGCGGCAGCAATTGCTCCCGCGGCATCGTCGGCATTAACATTATAACTGCCATCGTCCCCCAATGAGATGGGGGCAATAACCGGGACCACATCGGCATCGAGTGCGTGCCAAAGCACTGCAGTGCGCACGGCTATGGGTTGCCCGACACGACCGAGGTCGCCCTCGGGGTGGACCAGTTTGCGCACACGGATCAACCCACGGTCGACCCCTGACATCCCAGCGGCGTCGACCCCGGCAAGCCCAAGTGCGACCACAAGGCGGGTGTTGACCGCGCCGGCGAGTACCATTTCGGCGGCAGCCATGGCAGTCTCGTCGCTGACGCGCAAGCCGGCCACAAACCGCGGTTCGCCGCCCAGCGCCTGCTGGATTTGGCCTATGTCTTTGCCCCCACCATGCACACGGACCGGCTTGGGTTGCATCGCAGCAATAGATGTGACCAATCGTTGCACAAAGGCCGGGTCGTCG
>CAIPUQ010000001.1 GCA_903868295.1 uncultured Roseiflexaceae bacterium | reverse complement strand
TTTTCATCATGTACACATGCCTGCAACTTTGCCTGACATACATAAATTGTACGCTGTATTGTTTGATTTGTGCGGACGGGCATCGTGAGAATTTGCTGAGCAAAAAACGCACCTCCTGCAGAAGCAAGAGGTGCGTCGGGGTGAACGAACGTTATGCGCGGCCGTGTTGTTTGAGCCAGGCGTAACTCATGGCGATGCTTTCGAAGGGGTCACGCTGGCAGACATCTTGTTCGACGATGAGCCAGCGGGCGCCGGCTGCGTCAGCTGCCTTGATGATGCCAGCAATATCGAGGGTCCCATGGCCGACTTCGGCGAAGGCGCGTGTCGTTGCCTGCATGTCCTTGAGATGCACACAGGGGACGCGGCCATGGTATTTGTTGATCAGCGCAACCGGGTCCATACCAGCATAGGCAATCCAGTAGACATCGAGTTCGGCATTGATGGTGCCGGCTTTGCTTTCGTCGAGGAGGATCGTCAGTGCGTTGGTATTGCCCAACGGTGCCAGCTCGAAGTCGTGGTGGTGGTACAGAAACTGGATACCGGCTGCGCGGCAATGATCGCCGTATTGTTCGAATTCATGCATAAAGGCGCGCCATTCTGCGGCACCACCACGGTCAGTGGGAGCAATCCACGGACAGACGACATACGATCCGCCGAGCGTTTTGATGTCGTTAATGACACCGTCGAGATTACCGCGCAAAAAATCGATACCGACATGGGCGCCTGAGACGCGCAATGCATTGGCCTCGAGTTCGGCACGGAGCGCTGCGATGGGTACGTCATGCGAGTAGACGAGTTCGACGCCGGCATAGCCGATGTCTGCCACACGCTTCAGCGTGCTCTTCCAATCGGCGGCCATGGCGTCACGCAGGGTATACAGTTGCACACAAATCGGTTGCATGGATTTTCTCCACTTCAAAAGAACACCCTATGATACCACCACTCGTATAATGGCAACAGACCCCAGTGGCGAGAGGAGTAGGTATGCATGTCATCATCGTGGGCGCAGGAATGGCTGGATTGACGTGTGCGCGGGCATTGCAGCGTGCCGGGGTGCAGACAACCGTGCTCGAAGCGAGCGATGGCATTGGTGGACGTGTCCGCACTGATATCGTTGCGGGGTACCGTCTCGACCGTGGCTTTCAAGTGCTTTTTGATGCATATCCTGCGGTACGCCGTTGGCTCGACTATACCGCACTAGACCTCCGCGCTTTTGATCCGGGGGCAGTCGTCGTGCGCGCTGGCAAACGGACCATTTTGACTGATCCGCTCCGTGATTGGCGCTCGGCATGGCCTGCGCTGTGGGCTGATAGTGTGTCGACCATCGACAAGCTCCGCATCCTTGCCTTGCGATTGCAGGTGCAACGGACCCCATTTGCGACGGTACAAGCACAACCAGATCGAACAACACGGGCATATTTGGAGCAGTACGGATTTGCAGCGCAGACCATCGAACGGTTTTTTGCCCCGTTTTATGGGGGGATTTTTCTCGATCGTAGCTTGCAAACAAGTGCCAAATGCTTTGTGTATGATTTTAAAATGCTGGCGGAAGGGCGCACGGTGGTCCCTGCAGCGGGGATGGGCGCACTCGCAACGCAGCTCGCGCAAGGGCTGGTTGTCGAGTGTCAGCAGAGCGTCAGCCGGTTGTGTGTCAGCGCAGGACGGGTCAGCGGAGTGGTGCTGGCTGATGGGACAGAACGACACGCCGATGCAGTGGTGTTGGCAGTGCCTGCGCCCATGGCCCAACAGCTGTCTGGTTTGGAGATACCAACGACAGCCAAAAGCACCGTGACCCTCTATTGGGCTGGGACGCAGCCACTGACCACCCAAAAGAAACTCTGGTTGAATGCAAATCCCGATGCCTATGTCAATAACGCGATGCAGATGACCGCAGTCGCACCCGGATACGGCCCTGTTGGTGGACATCTCCTGAGTGCTACGGTAATCGGCGCACCCACCGAGGATGACGCACAGATCTATGCACGTGCAGAACACGATTTGGAGCAGATGACTGGCCAACCTGCACTGCTCGCTACCTATCGCCGGTTGCGTCTGTATCGGATCCCATACGCCCAGTTTGCCCAGCCAGCAGGCATCCATGCCACGTTGCCAGGCCCACGGACCGTGCGCGACGGGCTGTATTTGGCCGGCGAGTATACCGTTGCGAGCAGTATCAATGCTGCCATGCTCAGTGGCGAGCGCGCAGCGCGGGCCGTCATGCAGCCCACAACACTACCTGCTTAGCGCGGCGGGATTTGGGTGCGAGCCCGGTTGAGGAACGCCAATGCACGCGGGATATGCAGCAGCCCATAGCCGTACATATCGTCACGGCCTGGTGAGCCGAGGTCGATTGCCGAATGGAGCAGTGCGGATCGAACCGCGGTAGCAGATGCGGCTGGATACGCAGCCCGCAAGAGTGCCGCAGCCGCACTCACCTGTGGCGCAGCAGTGCTTGTCCCATCGGCGCTCCCCATGCCGGAAGCACTCGTGTCGATATTGAAAATGCCGACCCCTGGCGCGACCACATCAATGGATGCGTCAGCCCGGGCAAATGCGGCGAGATGATTGGATTGGTCGGTGGCACTGACGGCGATGACCCCCGGGTAGGCTGCTGGATAGGAGCGCCGCTGACCTTGCCCGCTGGTGTTGCCTGCCGCAGCCACGACGACGATATCGTGTGCAATAGCTTCTGCGATTGCGTTGCGGATTGCCGGAGTGTCACTCGGCCCGCCGATGCTGAGGTTAATGACGCGAGCACCACGTTCGATTGCGATCGTAATAGCACGGGCCACGGTCAGGTCACTGCCGTAGCCATCATTGGTTATTGCTTTGAGTATCAGTAATCGGCAACTGCGACAAATCCCACGGATGCCAGATGCATCTGCATGCGCAGCGATAATCCCTGCGGTATGCGTGCCGTGCCCACTCTGATCGAGGAGCGGGTCTGGTGAGACGATGTTGACCGTGTCTGTGATGCGCCCCTGCAACAGCGGCGCAGACGTATCTACCCCTGCATCGATAACCGCCACGATGACCGGAGTTACTGGTTGCAAGTGCTCTGCTGGTGCACCTATGCGTTCGAGGTACCACGCAGCGGGAGCGGATGGGGATGTGTGGGAGGCAGGGGGAGTGTTGGACGGGGATGTCCATGGCATGAGAAGTGCGGCCAAAACGCAGGTTGCCACCAGACTCCAGGCCGTGTTCATGAACGCTGGACCGGGTCGCCGAGATAAATCGGTTCGCAGAGAAATGTCGAAGGATCGTGATGAGCAATGACTTCGACGCCAAGTAACGCGTAATCGAGCGGTCTCGGCCATACAACACGGATAGGTGCAGCCGGATCGATGGCGCGAACGGCAGCGGCGGTGTCTGCATCACAAACGATTGGTGCGTCGTGCCATGGCTCGATCTGTGCGATGTTGCGTGCGTCGATACTGCCGGGTGCCCAAAGAGCTGCGGGATACGACGCAACCGCAAAGCGACCGCGGCCCAACGACGTTATTGCATGGCAGGCAGTGCCGCGGAGCGCCCATGCCATGGCATCGAGCGACGCAATCCCGATAAGCGTTGCATCGGTGGCCAAGACCAATCCTTTGGCAATGCTCATCCCCACCCGAATGCCGCTCCAGCTCCCCGGTCCGCGCGCGACGATGATGTGGGTGAACTGTTGCGGGGCGATCCCTACCAGACGACACAAGGTATCGAGTTGGGGCAATGCCTGCTCGCTGTGACGGCGCCCACTCTGCCATTGCTGCTCTGCAATCAACCGATCGCCATTGGTGATGGCAAGCCCACTCAGTGCACCACTGGTATCGATGGTCAGCATCATGCGTGTGCTCCGTTCTGCCAACGTGCGCTGATCTCTGCCATGAGTGTTGCGGCACGTGGACCGCGACTCAGTATCGTGGCGAGTCGCATTTGGTCAGATTGTACCGTCAGCGTTATTGCCAGATGCGGCATGGTCATAAGCATTGGGTCACGCTCGGGCCATTCGATGATGCATGCACCATGGCCCGTGAGTGCATCGTCGAGACCAATCGAGGCTAGTTCACTCGAATCTTCGATACGATAGAGATCGACATGGAACGCCACTCCACGGGGCGCGAGACGATATTCGTTGATGAAAATATAGGTCGGGCTCGTCACGACATCACTACTCCCCATGCCAGCAATAATCCCTTTGGTGAGATGTGTTTTGCCTGCGCCCAATCCGCCTGACAGCAATACGAGGTCGGTCGGCAGAAGCAACGCACCGATGATTGCGCCAAATGCAATCGTCTGAGAGATTTCGCTGAGGATGTAGGTCTGAGGTGGCTGATTCATAAAGGTATTTTAGCAGGTGGCCGTCTGATCCGTCTGCTCGTTTGCGGATTCGCCCAGTCTAGGCTACAATTGCGCCAATATTGGTTTGTGAAAGGCGTAACAATATGGCAATTAAACGCTATGAGCGCTATGTCTGGGTGATACTCGGGTACACGATGGTCGTGATTCTCTGGGGCGCTTTTGTCCGTGCAACGGGTTCGGGGGCTGGCTGCGGCAATCATTGGCCATTGTGTAACGGCGAGATTATCCCACGCGCGCCCATGCTCGAGACCATCATCGAGATTTCGCACCGTATCACTAGTGGATTTTTGCTGATCCTGATTGCGGCAATGGTGTTCATTGGGTTCCGGATATACCCCAAGGGTCACATTGTCCGCAAAGGCGCAGTTGCAACATTGGTGTTTGTGATTATCGAGGCGCTGATTGGCGGTTTTATTGTCTTGTATGAGTTAGTCGCACACAATGCGTCAATGGCGCGTGCGTATTCGATGTCTTTGCACCTCGTTAATACGCTCCTCTTGCTTGCTGCGATTGTCTTGACTGGATTGTGGGTCCGTGGCGTTCGTCCTCCCACACTCAACGTCCCGCGGGCTGCGAAAGTCTGGACCATCGTTGGTGTGTTGATGATGATGCTACTGGGTGCGAGTGGCGGCATCGCGGCGCTCGGTGATACGTTGTTCCCCTCAGTGAGTTTCAAAGAGGGGCTCCAGCAAGAGCTTGATCCAACGTCGAACCTGCTGTTGCGCTTGCGTGTGGCACACCCCGCAATCGCAGTCGGTACTGGGCTTGTGATGGTGATGGTGGCACAGGCGTTTGCGGCACTGCGCCAGACGGTTGCCACCAAGCGGTTGGCATGGTTGTTGTATGGCACGTACGGGCTGCAATTGCTGTTGGGGACTCTGAATGTCATCTTGTTGGCTCCCGTCTGGCTCCAACTTGTGCATCTCCTGTTATCAGATGTTATTTGGTTTGCGTTTGTGGCGTTGGCAGCGTATTCATTTGAACGCGATGAGGCAGACACCCCCGTCGTTACTCCATAGCGCTATCCGCTGCATATCAAACACCCCCTGCGTATGCAGGGGGTGTTTTTGTTGCGTGGGGAAAGGCGTTCCTGCTACCCTATCACGCGATGGTCAGTGGTCGTCGCAGGTACCAGCGTAGTGTCAGTGCGGTCATGCCAATCAAGATACCAATATGAACGGTTGCCAGCAACACCGAGGTAATGGTGTACTGCGGGTCAATACTCAGTGCGTAGAGTTGCATGCTGGGCCAGAGGATTACCCCAAACACGGTGGTCAGTGCGTGGAACATCGCCATCACGGTACCAGGGAGCATATCCGGCAACAGCGCGATGACACGGTCCCAGGCAAGCGGTATTGCAAGCAGTGCAAGCAAGATGATGCGTTGGATTGATGTTGCAACGAGTGGGGTCAACATCGTCATCACTACAACTCCAGTGCAGACCAACACTAGCAGTGGAGGAATCGATGTCAACCAGACGGTCCACACAGGGAACGCATTGGGCGCAATAACCGCCGTCGCCCCCACCAGAATGGCATACGCACTCAACGCAATAACAAGCGCTGCAAGCAGGTACGCGCTGATGTAGTGTATCCGGGAAGGGAGTTGGAGCAAGCGGGTCAGGCTAATCGGGTGATCGGCCATATCAGCAATGACGGACGTGGTGTACAGTGCCAACGCGAAGGACGACAGCGCCCAGGTCGACAAGGTCGACGTTGCATCGACATGTGCACCCAGGGCAACGTACGCTATGACAAGCGCGGCACCCCACTCGACAAATATGCGTTGGGTACGGACATAATCATCGAGAACCCAGCGTATGAGTCGTATCATCGAGCGACCTCTTCGGTGGCATTGGTTTCACGGATGGCATTGGTGAGCAAACGCACTGGGTAGCGGTGGGCAAGAACCACAGGATAGCGTGCCTGGCTGACGAGGTCTGCAAGTGGATGATTGCGTGGTTCGATGCAGAAAATATGCACACTGTAATGCAACAATACTTGCAGAATTTGGGCCAGCGAACGTACCCCATCACCGGTCAGCACGACGTTGCGGCGGGTCACAATAATCCCGCCGTCGATGGCAACGATGTGTTCATACGCAGCGGTGGGAATTTCGTTGGTGCGGATCATAATCGTTCGTTGCATGTCTTGG